>DATHTI010000367.1:0-15132 GCA_035463335.1 Pyrinomonadaceae bacterium
TACGGCACTGTAACCGCCTGCGCTGCCGGGATGATTACTGGAAGCGCCGGTAACGCGGCCCAATCCATCTACCACCACAACGGAAAATGCTTCGTCAGCCACCGTGTTCACAGTCGCCGCGCTAGCCGTGTAGTTCGCTCCATACCAGAACTGTTTGTAGGCACCGTTGTTCGTCGTCGTGATGCGCTCGAGCTGGCCCAGACTGTTGTAAGTCATCGTCTGAATAGCGCCCTGCGACTGGCCTGCGGGCGCGGGCGATTGCGTCCGCGTGGTCGCGCCAAAGTCGAAGTTATACTGCACGGACGAGCTGAAATTGTCTGCGTCCGTGATCGTGGTGGGATAAGCAAACGTGTTGCGATTCACACTATCAGAGAACGAGTCAGCGTAAGTGATGCTGTTGGTGTGTCCGGCGGCGTCGGTCGTGGAGATGGGCGTGCCCGTATTGTAGTAATTGGTGTAGCTGGTCAGCTTCTTCGCCGCATTGTTGACGTCGTCGACGTCCCAGCGCGAGACCGCCGTCACATTGCCGCGCGCCGTCAAAGAGAGGTTGTAATTGACATCATGCTGGGTGGCCGCGGCCGGCACGCCATGGAGGCGGCTCGGATCGTCATAAGCATAGGTCGTCTTACTGAAGGTTTGGCCGGCGCCGTTCTTGAGTTGTACTTCAGAGACAAGACCGATAATGCGCCGATCAAGATAAGCCTGGCTCAGATTGTAGTCAGTGAACGTCTGCCGGATTTCAGTGCTGCCATCGGCTGCATACTCGTGCACGCCGTAGGGCAAGCCATACGCCGCATAAACTCCGTAATCGATCACGGTCCGGCGCCGATTCCCGCCCGCATCGTAAACATTTGTTTCCGTAACCCGCGGATTTATTTCATAACCGGCAGACGTATTGTCCTGGGTCCAGGCCGTCGTGGTCCATTTCTGGCGCACTCCTCCAGACCAGACTTCACTCAGCGTCGTCAACCCGCGTTGCCAGCCCGTGCCGTAGTATTCCTTGTAGATCGTGCCGTCCGGCGCCGTCAGCACACAGGCCCCGTCACCCGCCACGCTGTACTGCGTCGTCACCTGCGCCGGCACCCCCTTGATGCCGGTCCAGTTTTGCGCGGACACACTGCTGCTGAGCAGACGCGGCACGTCGCTGCCCGGTGTTTCGTAATTGAAGCTGATGGCGTTGCGTTCCACAGTGCCGAAGTATTTCCTGACCACTGAGACTTGCAGCGAGTTCGTGTAATCGAAAGTAAAGTACGAGGTGTCGTTCAGAGCCACCTGCGTGAGCACCGGAAGCTGTGTGCCATTCGTTGTTCCCACCACCGCCGCACCGGAAAAACTCGACTGCATCGTGCGCGTGCCCCAGCCAAAGCTGACCCACTGGTGCGACGGCTGCCCGTTCCACGCCTGGGTAATCGAATTGAGGTTTGCGTTTGTGTCGTAGTTGAAGTTGATGACACGGCCGAGCGTGTCAACGATGTTGCTGATGCGCCCGAGAGAGTTATTGTTAACGACGATGTAGTTGCCGTTGCGGTCTTTGATCTCCACACAGCGATACTCGCCGTTGCTCTCGGAGAAACTCAGTTTGGTGCCGTCCGTGGAATGGACCAGCAGCGTCGAGCCGTTATCAGTCAAACGCAGGTAAGACGAGTCAGCCGCATCGTAGATATTCGACGTGCCGACCTGTCGCAACGCTACTCGCGTGCCCCCAGCAGTGATCAGGAGGTAAGTCTTGCGGCCCGTTTGGGTGTCGAAGACTTTGCGCTGCACGGTGGGAAAGCCCAGCCGGAAGCCGGGACTGGGAAAGCCGTTGTCCTCATCGAAGTAGAGGTAAGGACCAGAGCGCGTCCAGACGGCCGAGGAATACGAGAGCGCCAAACCCAGATCGAGACCGTTTCTTCCCGGCAGGCTCAGCAACGGCACACTCCACGCCGCATCACGCGCCAACATACCGTTGCCCGGCTGGTTTCGTGGCTCGACACGCGCCGACACCAGAGACGAAGCAGTTGAGCTCGTCGGGCCGCTGAGCGTGATACTGGCGAGCAAAGTCGCAAACTCGCCTGATTCTTCAAAGCCGCGCCGCACGTATTCGCGCCCGTGACTGCCGACCAGGTTTTCCCACGTGGACCAGCCGCCGGCATCCGGCTCACGCATCAGGTAAGTCTTGTAAAGATCGTAAACATAGCCGTGCGCATCGCGGCCCCGTGCGGCGTAGGCTGCCGACTCAAACAGCGTCCTACCAAGCTCAACAGCAGCGAGCTTCAGTGCTTCCGCACTGTCGTTATAAGCCGCGCGGAGCTGGTAGTTCCAGTACGGCGTCTCTTCGGAAGTGGCGCTGCGCGCTAAAGCGATGTTGAAAAAGTTCTGTGTGAACTGATCCTCGTATAGGGGCGGTGGCGGAACCCTCATGCGGCGCCACGCATGCGCGCGTAGCGTTTGCCCATGCGTCCCTGCATGGTCCGGGTCGCGCGGTGGATCGCCAACACGTCTGCCGTCCCACGGCTTACCCGAGTTTCTTTGTGATCGAATAGTGGAAGGTACCGGTGCCGGCGGCTCGCGCTCAATCGACGATTCATTCTTCACTTCGTCGAGATCGGGAAACGTACCTTCAGGCTTGCCCGGCCGTGGCGGTGCAGTCCGCGGACCACGCCCCTGATTCTGGCCCTGGCCCAGCGCGCTCACAATTATCGAAAGGCACGGCACCGGAAGCAGCGCTGCCGCAATGAACAAGACGAGAGCGATTCGCAGTAACGACCGCAGAGCAACACGACGACACATGATGAGGACTCCTGTGAGAAATTAAACGCCTGTTACTTATTTACTCTTCGTCGCAAGGGGGCTGAGGCGACAGTTTCCGGGAGCAAGTGCCGCGCACTCTACTCCCACTATGGTCCAATGTCAATAAGGTTTGTTTAAAGCTCAAGCTTTAGCTTGCTCGCCTCGCAAACAACACCTGAAGGTTGAGCGCTGAACTTAATTAAAAAAGAAGCGGCGCCGGAGCGCCGCCTAAGGAGTAAGTCAGTGATGAAACAGTCTTAGAAATTGCGATCGTTGACCTCGACCTTCTGCGTTGCCCCTATTGAAAAGACCACTCGCATTGTGTCGGGGCGCCGGTCAAGCGACGCCTTTACGAAGGAAGCATCTTGACGCAAGGCAGATTCAAAGTCTTCCAGCATTCGCCTGTCGCGAGGAGCTTGGACCACGTCCGCCAGCGATGCAGTACCGTTACTGAAGACGTCAGCTACGACAACCATCTCGTCAGCGTCGTCAGAGTGAATCCTGTGTGGATGAGCATAAGCACGCGTCAGGGCCGCCAATGCCCCTCCAGGATCCAGGCTGGGTGATTGTTCACCAAAGGGGGCGCGTTCCCTTGCGAGGTCTTCCGGAGTTACTGGCTTGTAAAGATCGTATGCCGGCTCAGCCGTTTCCACCCTCCCCACGCTAACACTGTTCTGCAGCGCGGCCTCCCGCAGTGCTATGACATGCGGACGCAGAGCCGATAACATCAACGTGAACATGATCACTGATGCAAAAGAACCGATGCTGTAAGGCATCAGACGTGGCTCGACAAAACGTGCAATGCGTTGACCGACAGAAGGTGGAGGAGCCTGCCGGCGAGCGGCAGCTTCTATCGTCAACAGATCAGAGATTGAGTCGGCCAGACCAGCCGGTGGTTTCGGACGCTCCATCAAACTCAAACTCCGAGCCAGTGAGCGCAGCGCCGCAACCTCCGCCCGACACACGGGGCAGCGATCAAGGTGCTCGTCAATCGCTACTCGGGCCGGCAGAGATACGCAGTCGTCCAAATACAACGAAAGCGTCTGTCTGGTTTCTTCGCAAGACATCATGATTAATCCATTTTCGGATGGCTGACCGACCCCGGCTGCTCCTTTTGTTGAGAAGCAACTTCGACAAGTTTAGGGCAACCCCTCAGGCTTGAAGTGAGCGATGCATGAAACGGGTGTTGCTGGCCACGTTTTCAATACGCCCTCATCATGCCACTACGGAACCCCTGGCCCGCCGCTTTTTCACTTCGACCCATTTGGCACCGAGTTTCGTGAGCCGGGGCGGATCAGCCATCCGATTTACAAAGAGCCTTCCAGCTTTCGCCGGAGTTCCTGGCGACCGCGCGCCAGTCTTGATTTTACTGTTCCCACGCTGATATTGAGCGTGGTTGCGATCTCCTCGTAGGCAAAGCCTTCTATATCTCTCAAAATTACTGCTTCGCGATAGACGCGCCGCAAACCACTCAAAGCCTTTTGTAATGCTCTCTCCCTCTCGTTCTGGAGAGTGTGTTGTTCGGGATCTTTGGCCGTGGGCGACTTGAGTGTAGCAACCAGTCCCAGCCGGCCACCGCCTATCTCGGGCTCGTCGATAGAGACTGTTGCTTCGCGGCGCCTGCGACGCCACCACCGCCAACGATTGCGCGCCTGGTTGATCGCGATCCGGTAAATCCAGGTTCGCAGGTCTGACTCGCCTCGGAAGTGGCCGATGCTCTGAAACGCCCGCAAAAAAGTTTCCTGCGTCAGGTCGCGTGCTTCTTCACCGTTCTCAGTCAGGCGATAGAGCAGACCGTAAATTTCGCCCGAGCGTTCGTTCACCAGTTTTTCAAACGCGGCAGCGTCGCCTTGCTTTAGTTTTTCAATGAACTGATCTTCAACCTTTGGCCGTGCCTCGACCACGGTCGCTGGAGCAACCTGCTCTAATTCCATTTGCCCCCGGAGGGCAATTGGTTCTCCGTAGCTCACTGATCACCCCCTGGGGCGGGAATCGGAGCAGTTAAAAATGTTTGCCCTTTCCCGGACAGGCTGCCCCTTAGACACCCGCCTCGCGAGTTTTGTTCCCGATGTTTTGGAAAAAAATCCATATGTGTCTTAGATGCATTCAGGGATGCCGCGGCGGACGCACCAACAGCAGGAAGCCTTCCGTACTGTTTGTGACCTTTGTGCCCTCTTTGTCGCTTCTTGACAATTTTTTGCACGCCCCATTAGAGTGACAGTTTTTCCGCGTAATCATACACCCAACAGAACGCAGCCGACCACGTAGGCTTGCATGAGGACAACAAGTGGCAAAGTATAAGAAAAAACGTGCGCGTGAGCTCCAGCATGACCGCTTTCGCGACACAACGATGGGCTTTTTCGACCGTCTCGGTGATTTGCTCGAGGGTAGAGGACGCATGATTCTCTACGGTTTGGGCGGGCTGCTTATGGCTGGCCTGCTGACTCTGCTGTTTGTTAAATGGAGCAATCGTAAGAGCGACGAAGCACGACAAGCCCTCGGTCGCGCGATCACGATTTCGCGAGCCAGCGTTTCGACCACTCCCATACCCGGCAGCACCGATCTGACCTTTCCCACTGACAAGGAACGCGCCCAGCGCGCGATCGAGGAGTTTGAAAAGGTCGCGGCGAAGTATGGCGACCCATACAGATCGGAATCACGTTACTTCATCGCTTCAAACCGGCTCGTTCTCGATCGTCAGAAGGGAATTAGTGAGCTGGCCGAGCTTCAGAACAGCGATGTCGACGAGGTGGCCGCCCTCTCTAAATTCGCACTCGCTCAAACCTACGAGAGCGATGGCAAGCTTGACGACGCCGCGCGGCTCTACACTGAGCTGGCAAAGCTAAACAACCCGACGGTAACACCAGAGACTGCAAACCTTCGGCTCGCGAAAGTCTACGACAAGCAGGGTAAGAAGAAAGAAGCTTCTGATCTGCTGTTCAATATCGTCGATGCATCGCGAAAGGCGAAGGACTCAGACAATAAGGCTCTGCCACAATCGTCGGCCGCGCGTGAAGCGGCGCAGGAATTACAAAAGCTCGATCCGGATCGTTACGCACAACTCCCACCCGAGACCCCAACGTTAGCGGGATAAGTTTTCGCCACAAAAGGCATAAAAGGCACAAAGAAATCAAATAAAACCCTTTGTGCTTTTTGTGCCTTTTGTGGCTAAAGGTCTATGGACAATCTGACTCATTCACTCGTCGGACTGACTGCGGCCAAGGCGGGTTTGGAAAAATTGTCTCCCGGCGCGACCACTCTTTGCGTGATCGCCGCCAACGCACCTGATTCAGATATCGTTGTTCTCGCGTTCGGCGATCGCTGGACGTTCCTGCACCACCATCGCGGCATCACTCACGCAATCGTCGGTGTGATCGGTCTCGCAGTGATCCTGCCACTGATCTTCCACGGCATTGACCGGCTCTGGTCACGGTATAAAGATCAACGTCCGCAGACAAAACTCAAAGGACTGATGGTGGCGTCATTCATCGCCAGCGCTACGCATCCTTTACTCGATTGGACCAACAACTACGGCATCCGCTTCTTTCTGCCATGGAGTCAGAAATGGTCTTACGGTGATCTCGTTTTTATCGTCGATCCTTATATCTGGCTGGTTCTCGGAGGCACGGTTTTTCTGCTAACTGCTAGGACGATGTTTTTGAAGATTGTCTGGGCAGTGATTGCAGCAGCAACCACATTTCTGGTGGTGGCGAGTCCGCGCAGCGGTGGCCTTCCTTATCCTAATTTGATCGCACTGCTTTGGATCGTGACGATCATCACGTTCATTGTTCTTTCGATCAAAGGTGCACGAGAGCGTTGGGGCAGACGGATCGCTTTTGTTGCGATCGCATTCGTCCTTTGTTACTGGAGCTTTCTCGGGTTTGCACATGCGCGAGCGATGGCGCGTGGCAGTGATGAAGCAGCGAAGATGGCGAGCGCACACGGCGAAACAGTCGCGCGACTCGCCGCTATGCCGCGACTCGCAAATCCGTTTCGCTGGGATTGCGTGTTTGAAACAGACCGGGCGATGTATCGTTTCGAGCTCGGTTTACTCCAGGAAGGCGGCGTAAATGCGGTCCGTTATGAGAAGCCAGGCGCGGAGCTGAGGCAAGTCGTGGACTACGTTTCCCAGCAAAGACCCGCCCAGGTTTTTCTGAACTTTGCACGATTTCCTGTATTGAAACTCGCAGATCCTGGATGCACCACAAGCACTCTCGTTCAATTGGCTGATCTGCGTTACACTGAGCCGGGCAGATCACGCGGCAGTTTTGCACTGGAGTTGCCAATCGATTGCCCGGCGGCACGATCAGCAAGATGAACGAGACAAAAGAACTCGAAACCCTGCCCGTCCTCTCCGAAGTAAGCGAAGAGCGGGAGCGCGCGCGAAAGAAGCCAACCATCGCGCGCGTGCGCGTATCGCCGGGACCTTATCTCGCACTCGCAGGCGTGATCACGTTCGTTGCTGCTCTTTTAGTGCGTGTTAACTACGATGCCGCCGCGCTGATCCTGATCGCGACAGCGTGGCTGATTATTCCGGTGCTCGCACTCAGCGATCGGATCACTTTTGACGGCTCATCACTGCGACGTCAGGGGCCGCTCGCATCGCTTCTCCATCTGGTTTTCGGTTATCGCAAACAGCTTTCGATTGAAGACTTCGAAACTGTCGAGACCCAGGCTGTTCGCACGCTGCGTCGCGGTGGACGTGTTCGCTATCGCTATCGCACGCAGATCACAGGCAAGGGTCGAGAGTTTGTGATCGTCTCCGGCGGACGCGATTACAGAAAACTCGTCCACGAGATGTTCCCGCTCATTCACGAAGGCAAACTCGACAACCGCAGCCGCGACTTGCGCGACTATCTCAACGATCCCACCTTCCTGAACCGAAAGACCCAGCTATCACAGCTCGCTTCATCAGACCTGCTCGACGTCACCGGATCCGATTTCAAGCTTGGTCGTAAATTCAGACGCCGTGCTGATGTGTCTGACGCGCCTGCAACTCCTGAAGATTTCGAGCGAGCGCGCCTGCTTCGTCGCCTCGGAAACGAGTTGCGTGTGTCCGGGCGCTTGCGAGAAGCGGGTGAAGCTTTTCGTCGCGCGATGAATGTGCGGCCACATGGCGCGTGGCTTATTTACGACTTCGCGCGCCTGCTGCGATCGCAGGCGAGTGCGCAGGCAGATGCGCGGTTATTGTCGCGCGCGCGCGCCGCTTTGAGGCTGGCGAGTATTCGCGCGGAGAACGATGTTGTTTTGCTACCGCTGATTGGCGAGAGCTTTCTCGAATGTGGTGATGCGAGACATGCGCGACGTGCGTTGGAAAGAGTCGTCGAGATTGACAGTGGAAACTTCAAAGCGCGCATTGGCCTCGCAGACATTGCCTTGCGCGAAGGAAAGCTGGCCCACGTTATTCATCACTACGGGGAAGCCGCGCGTGTGAGCTCTGAGCAGGCGCTGGCGCGTTACGCGCGCAGCGAAGGCGAGTATTACATGCAGTTGAATAACGACGACGATTATCTCGCGGCCGAGCTGCGGCGGATTAACTGGCTACAAAGCATCACTCGCATTCGCCGGCTCGCCTTGCGAGTGACGAATGCGAGTGTGTTGCTTGCTCTGATCGGTGGTTTTATCGATCCCGTCGCGGGAAGTCTCGGCTGGTCGCTTGCTTCATCCGCACTGATTATCTGGGTTCTGACCCTGGTTGGAACCAGGTTCCTCTTCGAACGCTCCAAGCCTCAGGCTTTATAACCACAGATTACACGGATAACGTTAAACTTTCTTCCGTTTGCTCGCCGGCTTTTTGGACGCAGGTGCGGGTGTAATCGTGCGCGCCTGCTGTTCAGCCGCTGACGCAACTGCAAAAGCCTGCACCGGCTCCGGATTGAGCAGCGCATCCCAACGATAGCGTGACTGTTGCCGTCCTTCACCAAGTCGCTTGAACACGAGGTCAACGACCGCACTCGTGATCCAGTTGTGATAGAACTCGCCCACTGACGCCAGCTCAGCATCAGGCGCCGGATTCATGAAATCGATCGCATAAGGCACATTGTCCTTAATCGCGAACTCAACTGTGTTGATGTCGTAGCCCAGCGCCGAGCAGAGCGTGCGCACGTCTTTCGTCACGCGCTCAGCGAGCGCGGGCGCTAGATAGTTTGGATCGTGTACGTACTGCTCACCGGACAGGTACGGCTTGCGCGGATCGTAAGCCATGATCATCACTTCATGCTGGCCTACGCAGTAACACCTGACAAACTGTTCAAATTCGATCGACTCCTGGAGCGTCATGCAGAGCGTGCTGGTCTTGTCGTACTCTAACCAGAGCTCTTCGAGCGAGTTGATTTTCGAAACATTCTTCCAGCCGCCGCCGTCGAACGGCTTCATAAACGCCGGCAGACCGACATAGTTGATGATGCCTTGCCAGTCGAGCGGAAACTCGAGGTTCCGCAGGCTCTCGCTGACGATGCCTTCAATGTAGTCCTTCTGCGGCAGCAGCACGGTCTTCGGAATCGCAACGCCGAGCTTTTTGCCAAGGGAATAGTTGAAAAACTTGTCGTCGGCTGACCACCAGAAGGGATTGTTGATGATGATCGTACCTTCGAGCGCCATGCGCTTCAGGGTTGCTCGATAGAAGGGAACTTCGTGCGAAATGCGATCGATGACCAGATCGTATTTCGGAGGGTCGTCGTACTTAATACCACCGAGTGTTATGTATTCGGCCACAATATCGCCGCGGCCGCGTTCATTAATACCTTTGATTAGTGCTTCGGGGAACGTTTTTTCACGTCCCACGAGAACTCCTACTCGCTTCATGTGTGTTTGCAGTCCTTTCGCGAAAAAAGAAGGAAAATACCTGTGCCGCTGGTGCTTGTCAAACAGGCATCCGCCCTTCGTCTGACCGCATCCATGCATCGATCATTGAGGTCGAAAGGGGCTTTTTACAGGGCCTGTGTTACAATTCGGCATCAAAGTTGGCTTTCCCCGGTAGGTGCCGTCAAGTTACGGCGATCAGAATTCAAGGAGAACGGTTACATTTTGCTTCGTCTATTTGTCGCCCTCATAGCTCTAGCTGCGTTTTTAGTCTCGTTGGCCACGCCCGGTAACATCCAGGCCGCAGTTCCGAGTCAACAGCAAACGAAACCAGAGACTAAACAAGACGTCAAACCCGAGGCGAAACCGGAGCCGCCCAAATCAACCGGTAAAGACGTTAAATACACGGCCGAGCAGGTTGTTGAGTCGGTAATCCTTATCTACGGGACGCGTCCGGCTCTCGACCAGATTCGTCGCAACGGTGTCGAGCGCGGCAAATTAACGCGAACAACACCTGAGGGGAATACCGAAGAGTCAGACTACGAGCGCCGGTTTGTCCGCGGTGAAAGCCTCGATAAAGACAAGATCCGGCTCGACCAGAAGTTGCCGACGATGGAGTATTCACTGATCTACGGCGACGGGAAACTGTGGGGACTCATCAATGGCGCCGCGTTCACGCCGCGACAGGACGCCACCGCGAACTTTATTTCCCAACATCACCACAGCATCGATTCGTTGTTGCGCTACAAAGAGTGCGGCTCAACGGTCACTCTCGTCGGCAAAGAGCAGCAAAAAGGGCTCGACTTGTTCGTGCTTGACCTCGTTGATAAAGACAAACGAAAGACCCGTTACTACATCAGCGCCCGGTCGCTGCGCGTGCTCTGGCTGGAGTATGAAGAAGGCAATCCCGGCGGCGTTCCGGTGAAATACACGCGAAAATTCCTGGATTATCGTGTGGTTCAGCAAACGCTTGTGCCATACCGGACGGTGTTGGTTGAAGATGGCCGGCAGAGCCAGGAGTCGCGCGTCCTCACGATTACGTACGGCGTTAAAGTCAACGATTCCATTTTCCAACGGCCTGAGGGCTAGCCACAAAGAGTTTCAGCCACAAAAGGCACAAAAGGCACAAATGATAGTAAACTGACGGGCGCTCCCCGTCCTTTACCTTCGTTTTGTGCCTTTTGTGCTTTTGTGGCTGTTTAGCGGAACTTGAGCAGTCTCTGTGCGTGTAGACGGTGATGTGAGAGCCTACCTGCCCTGATGAATACGTTGACTACCATCGATGAGCTGGGCTTCGCCCCAGGCTTACAGCAGGACGTGCTGGAGGACACGACTTCCGACCATGCTTTGTTGGAAGCCACCCGTTCCGGCGACCAGGACGCTTTTGCTGAGTTGGTAAGTCGTTACCGAAACCAGATTACGAGCTACATCTACCGGATGACCAACGATTACGACGGCGCCGTGGATCTGGCTCAGGAGACTTTCGTGAGGGTCTACAGGGCAGCCGACAGGTACCAGCGAACCTACGCATTTTCGACTTATATCTACCGGATTGCGACCAACCTCGCTATTAGCGAGCTCCGCAAGCGAAAGCGTCGCAAGCTCGTGTCCCTGACCGGATTCTTCCAACAAACCGATGGCGGCGAAGCAAAGGAATTGAACCCGCCCGACGGGCGTCCTTTGCAGGACCTCGAGCTCGTCGATACTGAGCGACGCAACGCGGTCCAGCGTGCGATCGGCACACTTCCCGAAAAGTACCGGGCGCCGCTGATTCTCCGTGATGTCGACGGGCGCAGCTACGACGAGATCGCGAAGATCCTGGAAACGAGCGAGGGCACAGTGAAGTCGAGAATCAGCCGGGCGAGAGGGTTCCTGCGCGAGAAGATGCGGGCTTATTTGTAGGTGAAGGAATTATGAGAAAAAACAATTGCAATCTGATTCGTCGAGAGCTCGATGAGTTGATGCTTGGTGAGGCGTGGAGCAGTAGCGCGACAGAGCACCTGCGCGAGTGTGCTTCGTGTCGTGAGTTTCACGAGCAGCAGACGAAGTTGCGGCAGATAGTTGGGAGTCTCGGCACGGTTGAAGCGCCGGCGGATTTCGATTTTCGTTTGCGTGCGCGGCTGGCTAATGAAGGGAACAGTGCGGCGGGGATTTACTGGGCGTTCGTGCGACGCGGTTTGGCCGTGGCCGCGATGGTGATTGTGTTTGCGACGGGCGCGATTTTGGTGCGCAATCTGATGAATCAGCCGGGAACAATCGACAACGTGGCCCAACAGCCGCAAGTGCACCAGCCCGTAAAGCCTCAGGAAGTAACACCCGTCGTGAAGGAACAGAACAAACCGGACGAGATGGTGGCGGGTGCTGCTAAGAAAATTCCTGTGACTATCCGGCCGAGCCGCGGCACTCAAGCTGAATACCGGAAACGACCTTTGTCGACCATCGATTCCAGCAGCTTTGGTGCGAAAGTTTTCAAGGAAGCGGAGCCCGTGGGTGTGTCACCAGCTTTTTCGATCGATACTTCGGTCCAGTCGTTCAAGGTTTCACTTGACGATGGTCGTGGGAATGCGAAGACGATTTCGGTTCCAACGATCAGTTTTGGATCACAGCGAATCGTGCAAAGCGGGAATGAGTTCGCCCCGAAGCGTGATTGGTAAGTTTAGATTAAGTTTTAGAGTTCAAGCTTTAGCTTGTTCGTCTGAACACAGGTTCTGCAAGATGAGTTTTAGAGAAACAATCTCAGTGGTGATACTCGCGAGCGCGCTGCTTGGCCAGACCGTTGTGACCGCGCAGACTCCTGCGCCGCCACCGAAAGAGCCTGCGCCACCCGCAACGGCTCCGCCCGCCGACAAGCTGCCCGCTGCGCCGCAAGTAGTAACGATCATCCATCGCCTGAATGGGCTCAAGATGTTTCGCCTGCTGCTCCGCTCAGAACAGGTGCAGTCAATCGATGCGCTTGACTCCGCTTTCAGCCTGATGGACGACGTGCACACGAACGTTATCGCCGGCGTCGCGATGGACGACGGCCAGACGATCGCTGCGTGGTTGCCGGAAGCTGACGTAGAGTTTGGACCACCGGTCTTTCAGTTCCCGGTTTCACCACGTTCACCTAAATCGCCGCGAACGGCACCCAGCGCGCTTCCGGGTTTCAGCAACAACCTGCTCGAAGCTCCGGACGTCACAGTTATCGGACCTGATGGAAAACAGGTGCCGGCGAAGTACATCGGACTTGATGCCGTCACCGGCCTCTCGATACTACGACTCGAAAAGAAGAATGCGATTGCAGCAGGCGCCATCAAAGACGAACCCATCAACACCGGTCAGACAATCGCTTTGTTTTTTCCCGCGCCCGTAACGAAGACGCGCCCGGTGATGGCTCGCATGGGTGTTTTTAAGAGTCGTGTGCAAAACGTTCTTCGCGCGCCGTCGGGTGGAATCGCGCGGTTTAAGGTCAGCGGACCAAATCTGTCACGAGCAAACGTCGGCGGCGTCGCCACCAATCTGGCTGGTGACACGATTGGCATCGTCGATGGTTTGGAAGGAGACGTAGCGAGCATTCTGCCGGTTGGTTTGATCAGGCGCGCGGCACAGCGTGTTTTGGAACGGCAGGCGAGCGTGCCGCGACCGTGGCTTGGTGTGAAGGGTGAAGCAGTTGCCGCGCTTAAAGTCGATCAGTTCGTGAATCACGGTTGGGAGATGAAACGTGCTGAGGCGTTGGCCGATCAGCATCGTGGAATTCTGTTGACGTCGATCGTGCCCGGTAGTCCCGCTGCGCTCGCTGCGTTGCGCGCCGGTGATGTGATTCTGAAGATCGACGACAAGGACATTCAGACCGCTGACGAGTTCACGTGGTGGCTCGAGCAGGCTGGTCCGAGTAGCTCGGTGGAGTTTACAGTCGCGCGACCCGATCGTTTGGTTGAAGAGGCGTTGCATGTGAAATTGAGCGGCATGCTGGATCCGTCGTTCAATTTCAAATTCCGCAACCGGTTTGCGAAAGGGTTCTCCTTGATCGATCAGGGTATCGAAACGATTGTGTTGAAGCCGTTCGTAGCAGCGCAGCTCGGCACCATTGCTGGTCTGCTGGTCGTCTACGTCGATCCGGTGACTGCGGCGTTCGAAGCGGGCCTGGAGCCTGGCGACGTGATTCAGACGATTAACGGCCAACCGGTGACGATGTTCAAGCCGGCGACGCAACCAGCGACATTCACCTTCGAGATCTTCCGGAAAAAAGATAAACGCGTCGTCACCGTTCCCGCGAAGAAGAAGTAGCCACAAAAAGGCACAAAGAGAAGAGTTCGGAATCAAGTTCAGAGTTCAAGCTTTAGCTTGTGCTTTTTGTGCCTTTTATGGCTTAGCAGGTCTTTGTGTTTGGTCTGTAGTTTATGAGTCAGGCGCTGGTATGACATGCCGAGGGTGCGGGCGGCGAAGGTAACTCGGCCCTGAGCGTTTTCGAGCGCGTATTTTATCAACTCATGCTCGAGTAAGAATATTTCTTCGTGCAATGGTCTGCCCGAAGTGGTGACAGCTTCTTTAACTGCTAGCCTTTCTCCCAACTCCTGAAACGCCGTGAGCGCAACATCGGCCGCCCGGTTGAAACTGTCCTGCGATAAGTCGATCGCGCGCCGGAAGGCGTTGAGTGCGGCGCTGTAATGGCCGAGACGGGCTAAAGCCATGCCGTGCCGTTTCAACGCTTCCGCTAACAGTGATGGTCTATCAGTAGTTTCCAGCGTCCGCACAGATGAGCGGGCGGCTCTTTCTGCTTCTTCATCCCGTTTCTCTTTAAGAAACACGCGAGCGCGAGTTTCGTCCACCTGGGCCAACGAAATCTTATCCTTGAGACACGTGAAGATCCGCCGCGCGCGGTTCAAATGCTCATGCGCTTCTTTGCAGCAGTTAATCTTTAGATACAGAAAACCCAAATTGTTCTCGACATTCGCGAGATAGCGTTTGTGTTCTGCTTGTTCAAAGTGATAACTCGCAGCGGTATATTCCAGAAACGCCCGATCGAGGTAGTCTCCGGGTCTAGCTGACTCACAAAGGTCCTTGAGCACATCACCGAGAGTCTGGTGATAACAACCCTTGAGCAAAGGACTGTGGATCTTATCGAATAGAACCTCATTGCTAGTGAGATATATCAACGCTTCGTTGAGCAGGCTCGCTTGTCGCTTCACGATGCCAAAGCGAAGTACGGCCTTTGCTCTTAACTCACTGTCTATGCTCAACTCGGCGAGCGCGAGCTTGAGCAGATCGGATGCGTTGTCGTACTCGCCGACTCGCATGTAACACAGCGCTAGTTCAGTCTGTGCCTCGGCTATTTTCTTGATGTATTTGCGAGACTCGAATATCGTGAGGCTTTCGCTAATGAAGTCTTTCGCTTGCTCCTGATCGCCGCCAATCCAGCCTGTTAACACTCCCGCTCGCATTAACACTTCGGCGGCGACGTCCGATTCCAGACCTGTTATTTGGGGTCGTTGATCCAGTCGAGGCCATAGACCACTAAGTAATTCGCACGCCTCATCATATTCACCTTTGTTCTCAAACTCCCTGGCGAGGTTGCAGCAT
>DATHTI010000368.1:0-18640 GCA_035463335.1 Pyrinomonadaceae bacterium
GGCGATTCCGGCAGCTCGATTGCGATGTCAAGCTTTCGTGCGTGACCGCTGTCGATGATGGTGCAGTTTGGAGTAGTGCCGCCATTGAGATTTCGCGAGCCGACAAGGAAGCGCGCAACTTCTTCGATCGGTCGTTGTGTAGCTGAAAGACCGATCCGGATCAGGGGTGAGCTTCCATTCGCGTTTGCATGCTGGCGCACGAGCTCTTCGAGCCGCTCGATCGAGAGCGCGAGATGCGAGCCACGCTTATCGCCGACAACAGCGTGAATTTCGTCAAGGATCAGCGTGCGTGCTGTTTCGAGCATCCGGCGGCCGCCTTCGCTGGTCAAAAGAATGTAGAGCGACTCCGGGGTGGTAACTACGATGTGTGGCGGACGTTTGGTCATCGCAGTTCGTTCGGCGGCGGGCGTGTCGCCGGTGCGAACGAGCGTGCGAATGTTGACTTCGGGCAGACCGAGCGCTTTCAGCTCTTCCTGAATTCCTTCGAGCGGAATCTGGAGATTTCGCTGTACGTCATTGCTGAGCGCTTTCAGCGGTGAGACGTAGATGACGTGCGTGGAATTGTCGAGTTTTTCTTCAACGCCGAGACGAACGAGATCGTCGATCGCAGACAAAAACGCGGCCAGAGTCTTACCGGATCCGGTGGGCGCGGCAATCAGCGTATGCCGCTGCTTCTTGATTTCAGGCCAGGCTCGTAACTGCGGATCGGTCGGGGCAGGAAAGGTTCGCGCAAACCAGCGCGCCACTGCTGGATGGAAGATTTCGAGATTCATAAGGGACGAGCATTATACTTCCCTCATCTCGACTTGCATAGCTGAATCGCGAGCCCAGCCATGAAACAAACCTGTGTCACTCAAACTGTTTTCTGAACTGCTCAAACTGCTCTTTCAACTTCTCCACTTCCGCCGCGAGCTCATCGACCTTCTGCTCCAAACTCGCGCGTCGCGACGGAGTCGTCGCTGCCACGCGCTCTTGTTCCGCAAGCGCCTCTACATCGATCTCGCCGTTAAGCAGATGCGCAAACCGGCCGTCCTTCTGTCCCGGCTGGCGTGGCAGTCGCGCGACCAGGGGCTCGGGATCGCGCGTGATGAGTCCGTTGAGCGTCGACTCAACTTCTTCCAAACTCGCAAACTCGTGCAGGCGTGAGCCGTTGCCACGCAACTCACCAAGCGTCTGTGCGCCGCGCAGCATCAAGACACACATCAACGCTACTTCGGCATGATTCAAGTGCATCACTTCCGGCATCACGTGCTTGTACTTCGGCACGCGACTCGTGCTGCCGTAGAAGACGTACGAGAGGTTCTTCTCGCGCAAGGTCTCCACCGCATCCGCAACCTGGTTCTCTGAATACGATGTGACTGGATTGCGGTTGTTCTTCTGATTGCATGCGAGCGTCAGCGCGTTGAGCGTGAGCGGGTAGTATTCGGGTGTCGTAACCTGCTTCTCGATCAGCGAGCCGAGAACACGCGTTTCAATGTCAGTTAGGATTGTTGGCATAGAAAGAACTTCATCGACAGATAATCTGCGTAATCTGTGGATGAAGGAAATCTTACTGGTCCTCGTCGTCAGCAGTGCTCGGACGCTGCCCTTGCCCGCGGGGCTCGGAGCGTCCCACGTTCAGGTTGTCGTAATTCAGCGCCGCATTGAACAGCAGGAAAAACTCGCCCTGCGTCTGGTGTCGCCACATCGGGTTCGTTGCAAACATGACGACGTGACCGCGCCCAACCGGAACGTCAACAATCGCCGGACGGTTCGCAAGCTCATCGCCGCCCGCAAGCATGCCGCTGATGAGCAGGTTCTTTTCATCGTTGGCAAAACGCAGTACCACGCGCGGTCGCAACTGTGGCGGCGTGTAGAATGGACTCTCGCGCAGATCAGCATCCGGATCGGGCCGGTTGTTAGGATCGGCAGGTCGCGGCTGCGGCATCGCCTGAATCACGTCGGGATCGTTAACACCACCACGTCCAGAAGCGCGCGACGAAGGACCACCAGCGCCGCCCTGACCACCGCCACCGCCACCGCCACCCGGGCCGCCACCTGTCTGCACCTGAAACAGCGGCGACTGGTTGAAGTAGATCGGCAGACCAGCATCGTAGCCGTAAGCAATCGGACTCTTTCGATCTGCGAACGTGGAATTGTAAATCGATCCACGCGCCTGCAGCCTCCCGGCCGGTTGAATCGAAACACCGCTGGTGATGCCGTAGTCAATCGGCACTTGCGAAACGCCACCGACCGTGATGAAAAGACCACCGTCTTCAATGAACCTCTGCAAGTTTGCGACGCCGGTGACTGTCATTCCACCGCGCATATCGTCAGTCTGGTCCGGCGAGTTACCGAAGTTCGGCGTAATTGTTGACGCCTTCCACGGAATCGGATCGCCGCGGCGCGGCATGCCGTTGACGATCGCCTGCGCTGAGCCGCCGACTGGCGGGAAGATCAGCACGTCGAACTTCTCGCGCAGGTTTGGTGTGTTGCGAATCACGTGATCGGAAATGTACGTGTAGGGAATCTGAAGCCTGTCAAATTCGATGCGATACCAGCCTTCGTTTTGCGTATTGGTCCACGTGTGAATAATCGCGATGCGCGGGACTGCGAGATCGTGCGTTTTCACTTCCGGCAGTTTGTCGACACCGGCGGCTTTCAGTCCCAACTCAGTCACAGCAGACTCCAGCCGCGACCGTAAATCCGCGGGATTGCCGTCCTTCTTAATGATGAAAGAGCCGGTGTTGTACTGCTGATCGCCGATCTTGAACGAATCCTCCGCGGCGGCCATCTTCACGTCTTTCAGGCGGAAGCGGAACGTCGCGAGCGTGTTGTCGGTGTTGTGATTGATCACGTAAGCGACCGCGGATGCCGGACCGGTTAGTTGTCCGGTTACTTTCGCGTCCTGCGTGAGCAGCGTTGCCGGCGCGTCGAGCACGCTCTTATCGACCACGCGAACGGTTTTTACGTTGCGCATCGCGCCCATGGTCCAACCGGTGTCGTCATACGGCGCCGGATCGCTGACGTTGTAATACTGCGTATCGAGCAGCATGTCGGCCATGCGCGAATACGGCTGGTCCATCCTGACGATGTAAGAGCCTGCCGGGTATTTCTGATCCTTGACGCTGAATTCCTTTGTCGCGCGATGCACTTCAACGCCCTGCATACGGAGCAGGTTGACCATGTCTGCTGCCTCGACGGGGCGCGGCGTATCGCCGGGAATGATGTAGGCCGCGGGGCCTTCGTTGGAAGCCTTCGCGATCGAGCGTTTGCTCTTCAGGTAGAAGTTGTTCAGGAAACGCTCTTTCTCCTTCGCGACGAAGTTCATCGCAAACAGGAGCGCGGACTGCTGCATGTTGACGTTGTTGCGCAGCGACCACTTCACGCGCGGAAACGGCGGATTCGGCCGGTACCAAACGCGTGAAGTCTGGTTCGCGCCCAGCGTTCTGTCGCGCGTGTCGGCGCCGCCGTTGCCAAACGTTTCGTAGAAACGACCGATCGAGTTGTGACCGGTGGCGATGTAGAGCATGTAATTCGGCGCCCAGCCATCATAGAAACCGTGTGTCCAAACACCGGGCACGCCGCGCTTCGTCATCTCTTCAATCTCGTGATAGGCGAGCAGTTGAAACTCATCGATGGCGAGCGGATCGAGCCAGGCGTTGTATGGACCAGTGCCTGTCATCGTGTAGAGATAGGGCACGGATTCGTGCAGATCGTGAAGCACGGTCGGGTGATACTCGAGAAAGGTTCGCATCTGATTGCGCGTGAGCGCGAGTGCGAGACCGAGGCCGTCGCGATTGTTGTCGTGTGCGACGTACTTGCCCCAGTAGAGCAGTGGCGGCGAAGGTTTGCCGGGGTTCGCTTTGCGATAGTTGTAAAGATCGACCATGCGATCGCGGCCATCGACTTCGAGCGCCGGGGTGATCATCACGATCATGTTCTTGCGGATGTCTTCGATGAAGGGCGAGTCCTCGACCGCGAGGCGATAGGCCATCTCCATCAACATCTCGGGCGAGCCGGTTTCGGGCGAGTGGATCGATCCTGAGGCCCAGTAAAAAGGCTTGCCTTCAGCGATCAGCGTGTGTGCTTCCGCGTCTGTGATCTTTCTCGGATCACCGAGTTTTGCGGTGATTTCCTTGTAACGATCGAGCCTCGCGAGGTTCTCTTCATTACTCACGAGGACGAGCATCTGCTCGCGTCCCTCTTCGCTCTTTTCCGGCGCGATCAAAACCCGCACGCGCGGTGTTGCTTTCGCGAGCTCGCGGTAGTAGCGATGAAGGTCTTTGGTGTAAGTGAGCTTGTTTGGGGTTCCGATAGCGTAACCCAAGACCTTTTCAGGAGAAGGCACCTTGTCTGACAGCGGCAGGTGATCGACGAGCTCGGTCATGAAGTACTTTTCAGTCGTGTACTCCGCGATCTTCGCGCCGTAAGCCGTGTCGAGCGGCGACTTTGGCGTGGTGTATTTCGGATTGATGGGCGTGTTTGGCGCCGGTTTCGCGGGCGCGCTTGCGCCACTTGATTCAGTGTTATTGCGCGCCTCAGTCTGGGCGAGCGCTGAACCAGCGGCAATCACCACAAGCACAATAGTAGCGAGCACTCTTCGGAGTTCTGGGGACATGATGTTCTCCTTCAGTTAGGTAGGCCTGATCTGTGTAATCTGTGGTTACAGATCTTTTGCACATCGAAAACCCGAAAGCATCCAGCGCTCGTGGGCGTGGAAGAAGTTTCGGTACGTCGCTCTGATGTGCATTTGCGGCGTTGCAAACGAGCCGCCGCGCAAAACTTTTTGATTGACGAACCACTTGTCGTTGTATTCGTCAAACTCTGACTTGAATCCCGGATACGGCACGTAGTCGGAAGTGGTCCACTCCCACACGTCGCCAATCATCTGCTGGCAACCGTAAGCATTCGCGCCTTCGGCGAACGCGCCGATCGGTGCGACTGACCAGAAACCGTTCTCGAAAAGATTTGCTTTGCCGCTCGTGGGGTTAGTGTCGCCCCACGGAAATGCCGTTCTGACGTTGCGGCTGGCATCATAACACGCAGCCTTTTCCCATTCCGCTTCGGTGGGCAGTCTTTTCCCGGCCCATTTCGCAAACGCTGAGGCTTCGAAATAACTGACGTGAGAAACGGGCTCGTCTTTCTTAGTTGTTGCGGGATGCAAACCGGCGAAGTCGCGAATCATCCACTCGCCGTCGTGCAGCTCCCAGTAAAGCGGCGCGCGCCATTGTTCGCTATTTACTGTTGCCCAGCCTTCCGAGAACCACCAGCGAAAGTTTTGATAGCCGCCGTCGTTGATAAACTCGAGAAAGTCTCCGTTGCTTACGAGGGCTTTATCGAGCGCGTAGTCCTGCAGGAAAACCTGGTGAGCAGGCTTTTCGTTATCGAATGCGAAGTCGTTGGAATGGTTCGCACCGCGATGGTCGTAGCCTAGCCAAAACAGCCCGCCTTCAATCTCGGCCATGCCTTCAACGCGGGTTAACGGCTGCGGCAGTGGGCTCATTAACACGTCAAACTGATCGCACAGAAGATGTTTGATGTCGTAGACGAGTAGCTCCTGGTGCTGCATCTCGTGCTCGAGTCCGAGTCTCACAAGCGAACGCAGCGTATCCGATAAGTTTTCGGGTGATTGCAGTAGCTGGCGAACTTGCTCGTCGATATGGTTCCGGTAAGCCACCGTTTCTTTTACTGTCGGTCGCGATTTTGTCCCGCGCTTCGGTCGCTCGATGCGCTCGCCAAATCCCTCGTAGTACGAGTTGAAGTAGAAGAGGAAATCCTCTGAATAGACTCGATAACCGGGCTTATGGGCTTGCAGCACTGTTTCGAAGAACCACGACGTGTGGCCGATGTGCCAGCGCGGCGGGCTCATGAACTCTGCCGTCTGGATGACGTAGTCTTCAATTTCGAGCGGCGCGACGATCTGCATCGTGCGTGCGCGCACCTGCTTGTAAAGCTCCGCTATGGAGACGGTATCCTGCCTTGAGATTTCGCGGATTGTCGAAGCCATGATTGATTAGTGGCCATAATACTCGGTGAAGGCTTAAGCCACAAAGAGGCACAAAAAGCGGGACACAAAAGGCACAAAGCCTTAGTTGGTTGTTTCGCCTTTCACGATGATCGCGCTGGATCCGCGAGGAAGCACACGTGCAATGGCGCGCGCGTGTGGGTAATGCTCGTCGAGTGTGCGGAGGAGAATCTCGCTTTTCTCTTCCGGGATCGCGATCAACATGCCGCCGGCAGTTTGTGGATCAAAGAGCAACTTGACCAGATTCTGATCGACAGACTGCGCGATCTCGACATCGGCGCCGACGTATTCACGATTCGTCTTGTCACCGCTGGTTAGCATTCCCTGAGACACCAGCTCCAGTGCGCCTTCGAGTAACGGAACTGCATTCGCGTCGATCTCGATCGTGACTTTGCTCGCGCACGCCATCTCCCACGCATGACCCAGAAGCGCGAAACCCGTCACATCAGTCGCACCCTTGACGCCAAAATCTCGCATGGCTTCGGCGGCAAACTTGCCCGGCGTCAGCATCGTCTCGACTGAGCCCGCAACCACCGAATCACTTGCGCGACCTTTTTTGATCCCGGTCGAAATCACTCCCGTTCCGAGCGGCTTCGTCAGAATGATTACGTCTCCGGGTCGCGCGCCTGAATTCGTAGCGACTTTATTTGGATCGATCACACCTGTGACCGAGTAACCAAACATGATCTGCTCGTTATCGACGCTGTGTCCACCAATCAACGTCACGCCATACTTATTTATCGTTTCCAGCCCGCCACGCATGATCTCACCCAGAATCGCAGGATCGACGCCTTTCTTCGGGAAACAAGTGATCGCCATCGCGGTGAGCGGCGTTCCCGCCATGGCCCAAACGTCGTTGATGGAATTGAGCGCAGCGATGCGGCCGTAGTCGTACGGGTCGTCGACGATCGGAGTGAAGAAATCGAGTGTCTGCACGATCGCGAGGTCGTCACGAAGGCGGTATACACCCGCGTCGTCGGCGGTTTCAAAACCGACAATCAGGTTTGGATCATGCGGTTGTCTCGGTAGCCCGCTCAGAACCTGAGCGAGTAAGCTCGGGCTAAGCTTCGCCGCTCAACCAGAACACGCCACCATCTCGGTCAGACGCACGCAGCTCACCTCCTTCTATTCTGAAATCTTGTAAATCATGGCAATCCTGTCAAATGCTTTGCTTTCTTGCAAACCCAGGACTATAACGAAGTCATTAATGCCGAAACGAATCATCCGTATTGGTCCGGCTGGCTGGTCTTACAAGGACTGGGAAGGGGTGGTCTATCCGCAGAAGCCTGGGAAGACGTTTGATCCGCTCGAATATCTTGCGCGATTTTTCAATACGATCGAAGTCAATAGCAGTTTTTACCGGCCGCCGGTGCCGACAACGACTAAATCGTGGGCGACGCGTGTCGCGGCAAATAAGGAGTTTGTCTTCACAGCGAAGTTGCATCGCGTATTCACGCACGAGCGTGGAAAAGCGACGAAGAAAGACGAAAAGGAATACCGGCAAGGTATGGACGTGCTGGCTAAGGCCGGCAAGCTCGGCTCGGTGCTGCTCCAGTTTCCCTGGTCGTTCAAAAACACGCCGGACGATCGTGTCTATCTCGCGAAGTTGCTGGAGAAGTTTTCTGATTATCCCCTCGTGCTCGAAGTGAGACATAGTTCATGGAACACGCCGGAAGTTTATGAATGGCTCGAGGAGCGCGGTGTCGGGATCTGTAACATCGATCAGCCGGTATTTAAGAAGTCGATCCGCCCGCAGGCGTTAACGACCTCACCGGTCGGTTACGTAAGGATGCACGGCAGGAATTACAAAGACTGGTTTCGTGAAAAAGCGCCGCGTGATGAACGTTACAATTACCTGTATTCGATTGACGAGCTCGATCCGTGGGTGGACCGTATCAAGGAAGTGTCCAGGCAAACTCGCGAGACGTACGTGATCACAAACAATCACTTCCGTGGGCAGGCAGTTGTGAATGCGGTCGAGATCAAAGCCGCGCTGGAGGAGAAACGTGTTCCCGCGCCCGAGCCGTTGTTCAAGGTTTATCCGCGATTGAAGGAATCGGCGACGCCTGATGAGCCGGAGGAGAGGTTGTTGTTCAAGTGACCGTTTTACTAACGCCGCCGCGTTTTATTACTTCCCATCGAGACGATCACGTCAAATTCATCTTTCGTCAATGGCATCACTGACAGTTGCGATTGCCGGATCAAAGGCAGTTGACTGAGACGTTTGTCGTAGCGAATAGCTGCGAGCTGAACAGATGTAGCGAGAGGCTTCACCGGTTTGAGATCAACTGCAACCCACTGCGGATCGTCGGCAGTTGGATCCGGATAAGCACCCTTTATGACTTCCGCCAACCCCACAACTTCTTTTCCCTTGCCGGAGTGATAAAAGAGGACCTTGTCGCCGGGCTTCATCGCGCGCAGGTTGTTTCTGGCCTGGTAATTTCGCACGCCCGACCAGTCAGTGCTGCCGTCTCTGACGAAGTCGTCCCAGGAGTAAGTTTCAGGCTCCTGCTTTACCATCCAGTAGCTGTGTTTGCTTTTTGTTGAAGCTTTCATGAAAGTGACTCTGATCCTCTACAATCCAGAATAAATACCAACATCAAAGGACAAACATGCTCAAAGAGGGATCGACTGCACCTGCATTCAAAACCAAAGACGCCAACGGCGAAACTGTAAGCTTGAAAGATCTTCGCGGACAGAAGGTAGTGCTCTATTTCTATCCGAAAGACGACACACCAGGTTGCACCAAAGAAGCCTGCTCGTTTCGTGATGCCTTTTCTCAGTTCAAGAAGAAGGGTATCGCGGTGCTCGGCGTTTCGCCAGACAACGAGAAGTCTCACCAAAAGTTCGTTACCAAGTACAAGCTTCCGTTCACACTGTTAGCCGATACGGATCGATCGATCGTGGAGGCTTACGGTGTTTGGGGAGAGAAAAAGTTCATGGGACGAACCTACATGGGTGTTCATCGGACCACCTTTTTGATCGATGAAAAAGGCAAGATCAAAAAGATCTTCGAGAAGGTAAAGCCCGAAGATCACGCCAGTGAGGTGCTCGAGGCATTCGCTGACTAATTAGATGATTGTCGCTTGCGATTTCCGATTGTCGACTTGAGGAAATCAGGATCGACAATCGGAAAGCTCGACCCGAAGGCTAGGCTGCCACCCAGCCTCCGATTTTTTCGGGTTCACCCTCAGGGTTCCTTCCAGGCATCAATCCGGGCAAACAACTAAACGAGCTGGGCACGTCGCGTTTGCGCGCCGGCAGACGTGGACCATCATCGACAGTCGCAGTTTCGGCGCTCTCGTTAAGGAAATAGAGCCGAGTGTTATCGACGACTTGTGTTCTGATCTCGTGAGTCCAAAGCAGGAGGTTGGCTAACGCGTCTCCAATCTCATCTTTTCCGAGTTTGGTTTCCTGCGCGATCTCACGTTGCGTTCGCGAGCCGCGTCGAATCGCATCACGCACACGCTCAACAGGAGATAACTTGCTCATTGCTTTCGAGTGATAGTGACCGTTGCCGGACGAATCACTCGACAGTAGCTCCGCAATATCAACTTGTTGAGAGATATATTTCTTGCGAGCCGTTTTGTATTCCTTCAAAGCGCGACGGCTTTGAGTGACCTTTTGACGAATACAACTCTTGCAATAGAGATTGCGTCCGTCTTTACGCGCTCGGCAAATTCCAAACTCGGATATGGGAAGTTCATTAGTACAAATAGGACAATTTTTTACTTGGGGGGACAACTGTAGTTCGACCATTTCACACAACTCCACTGGGCATCAAGACTTTGCTTGCAATCCGTAATCGGACAATACTTCACCCTTATCCGGCACTTAATTCCTCCGGCAAAGGTATTAATTTGGGGGTTATTTTTTTGGCGAAGATCCCACTGGGCAATCGCCTAGATTGCCTCGCGCAACTACCGCACTAGTCACGCCCCGATACTCACCTGACTTCTCTTCGTTGAAGGTCTCCGGGCAACATTGCGAGAATATGAGAGCTAGTTAACCTTCAAACGATCATCCAACAGGCCGCTGATCCAAACTTGTAATGGCAATCAATTAGTTCAGCGAGGGATTCGCATTATAGTGATCGACACTATTTTTGCAACATCTTTTTCAGATTTGTTTCGAACGAAATCCAACTCCAAAATTATGACGATCGATCTCGCATTCAAGATTACTTTCTACAAACGCAAACGTCTCTTGAATGAGAGGATACGTGATCACATCACTCTTGTTTACGCGATTATTTATGTGTCTGAATTGTCGCGAATGCGATTGAGAGACACTCGAATTCGTTAGGGAAAATTGAGAGGTTAAAAACCGTTCGCCCAACGTTTGGCGCAACAACTTCGTACGTCTTTTTCATGGTCCTACCATTAGTAGCGCGGATGTAAAACACATGGACCATGCGTTACGACTCACTTGTACGCGATCGAACTGATAACGCATAAAACGTTCATTTATAAAGCTTTTTGCCCGCGCCGCTCACGTGTGCAAAGTGTTCTAAATGTGCCTTTGTAACAGCTTTGTAAAACTCTCCACTATGATTTCCACAAAGATTTCCTCAGGATCTGTGGATAACTTTTTTGTTCACGATTTGAGCGACGATCGATCTTTCAGACGATAGACAAACTTGAGTCCTGACCACGTCTCATCGATCGCGCAAATCTTCACATCGACGAGTCCGCTATCCAAACCGATCTGCCGCACGCGTTGCTCAGAGAGATCGGTGGCGACACCTGAGCTCTTCTTAGGCCACGCGATCCAGATCATACCGTTTGAAACAAGTGAGGCAGCAAACTTCGCGAAGTCGCGCGTCAACGCTCGCTCAGTTAAGACGAAAAAGAGAATGATATCGAGCGACTTCGCTGGTCGTTTTATGATCTGAACGTCGTCTGGCAGTTTGCCTAATTCGGATCGAAAGTCTTTGGGTTCGTTGACGAAAGCGATTCGAGATCCTTCTTTGATTCCAAGTTTCTTTGGTAAGGGTGTTCCGGAATATCCAGCCATGTTGTCACCAGAGTCTGAGAACTTTCCACCATGTGAATCCCACTAAACTCCAGACGCTGATCGTTATTAATGACGCAATCAGGCCCAGCGTCCACCAGGTTCGTTGAGACGTGTAACCGGCGCCGAAGTAAATCGGTGCGGGCGTTGTGCCGTAATGAGTGAGTGATGCGGAGAGGTTTGAGAAGTAGGCGAGCGAGAGCACGGCTAAATACGGCGGTGCTCCGGCGGCGAGTATCACGATGAGAAACGGCGTAAACATCGCTGTCACGTGTGCGGTGATGCTTGCGAAGACATAGTGCGCGTAGAAGTAGATCAGGAGCAGCAAGGCGAGCGCGAGCCACCAGTTCCATCCGGCGGTCAAACTCGCGGATGCCTCGGCGAATCTTTTCGTGATTCCTGTTTGGCCCAGTGCCTCGGCCATGCGAATGAGTCCGCCATACCAGATGAACACGCCCCACGCGGCCTTTTCGCTGATGATATCTTCCCAATCCAAAACGTCCGTGAGCAGTAAGATGCTGATTCCAAGAAGGGCAACGACCGCGTAGTCGATGCCGTGCCACTTGTTGGTCATCCAAAGCGTTGCGACGAGGAAAAAGACCAGCAGCATCAACCGTTCCGACGAGCTCATCGGGCCCATGGCCCGCAATTCTGTTGAAGCGAGCTCACTGGCGGCGGGCGTATGCTTTACGTCTGGGGGAAACACGCGGTACAGCACAAAAGGTACGAGTAAGAGGCACAGAATTCCTGGCACAAGTGCAGCGATGGCCCAACGCGCGTAAGTAATGTCAATCGCCGTTACTTCACGTGCGAACCGGGCGATTATAGGGTTTGACGCCTGCCCGGTCAGAAACATTGCGCAGACAATGACGTTGCACTGGTAAACGCTCGCCATAAGGAACGCGCCCAGACGTCTGGCTGTTGGCCCGGGTCGCGATTCGTAGGCTTCGGCGAGGCTCTTTGCGATGGGAAAGATTATTCCGCCGGAGCGAGCACCGGTTGATGGAATTACTGTCGCCAGGACCATCTCGGTGGAGGCGAGCGCATATGCCAGCCCGAGCGAATGTTTTCCTATCGCCTTGATGAAGAGGAAAGCGATGCGTCGTCCGAGCCCGGTCTTGATCATGCCACGCGAGATAAAGAAGGCCGCGAGTACGAGCCACACAAACGGATCTGCGTAACCCGTCAAAACCTGGTTAATCGGCAGGACTCTAAAGAGTGGTAATGCTGTGACGCCTAACAAAACCACCGCGGCGCCGGGAATTGGACGCACAATCGAGCCCGTAATCGTTGCGGCGAAGATTGCGAGCAGGCGCCACGACTGCGTGGTGATTCCGGAAGGAACTGGAATCAGTGCAATGCCCACACCGACAAACAAGACGATTCCCCAGCGGAGCAGTCTGCTTCTAAAGCTGATTTGGTCTATGGATTCGTTGTCGGGTTGGTTGGGAGATACAGTTAAGGGTTGTTCCACGCAATCGTCCTTTATCGGGCGACAGAAGAGCGACGGGATGTTATTCCCTCAGACGCTGCTTACTCAAGAGTTTTTCATGTGTAAGGATCTGGCGAACCAAGCGACAAATAGAGGTATTCTAAAGAGCAAGGTTCAAAAATGGCGGAAAACTCGGACAAGGTCACAGATAAAGACGTTTATTTAAACCGCAGGCGATTTATTCAGGCGGCGGTCATGGCCGGAACTGCCACGGCCACGGCGCTCTTTTACAGGCGGCTCAATCCGCCGCCGGCGCCGCGCGTGGAAGGCGACAAGCTTGAGGAAGTCAACAAAGCACCTACGGAAGAAGCAGTTAAAGAAGGGTTCGCGGTAAAGGATCAGTTGACGCCCCTCGAAGCGATTACAAACTACAACAACTTTTACGAATTCGATACGTCGAAGAGTGGAGTTGCTTATGCCGCAAAAGGGTTTGTTACGCGGCCATGGACTGTCGCGGTGGAGGGTTTGGTAAGTAAGCCGATAGTTTTTGACATCGACGAGTTGTTGAAGTTTCCACTAGAAGAACGGATTTACAGGCTGCGGTGCGTCGAGGGATGGTCGATGGTGATTCCGTGGGTCGGTTTTCCGTTGAACAAGCTGCTGGAGAAAGTCGAGCCAACTTCGCAGGCTCGTTACGTAGCTTTCCAAACACTGCTGGATCCGGAGCGAATGCCAAATCAGCGCACGGGCATCCTCGATTGGCCGTACGTCGAAGGCCTGCGGCTCGATGAGGCGATGCACCCGCTGACGATCATGGCGACGGGTATGTACGACGAAACATTGCCGCCGCAGGATGGAGCGCCAATCAGACTCGTCGTGCCGTGGAAATATGGTTTTAAGAGTATCAAGTCAGTCGTGAAGATAACTCTGGTAGCCGATGAGCCGCCGGCAACGTGGAACATACAGAATCCGCATGAATACGGTTTCTATTCGAATGTGAATCCGAACGTGCCGCATCCTCGCTGGAGCCAGGCGACGGAACGACGAATCGGCGAATACGGTCGTAGAAACACGCTTTTGTTCAACGGCTACGGCGAGCAAGTGGCGCATTTGTATCAGGGAATGGATCTGGTGAAGTACTTCTGATCGTTATGACCGATGTGGGCTTCTTAAAAGTCGTCGTCTTTGTAAACGCTCTCGTACCACTCATGCTCCTCTTCTGGGATCTTTATCACAAGAGAGTCGGTCCGAATCCGCTTCAGTTCGCCACCACGACGACTGGAATGTTGACACTGATCTTTCTCAGTTTGACTGTCGCGATCACTCCGTTAAGAAAGATTTTCGGCGTTAATACGCTGGTAAAACTACGACGGATGCTGGGGCTGTTTGCTTTCTTTTACGGCGCGCTTCACCTGCTTACGTACATCTGGTTCGATCGGCTTTTCAACTTCATCAGCGTGGGCCAGGACGTTGTGAGGCGTCCGTTCATCCTCGCCGGCATGATCGCTTTCCTGCTGATGGTGCCGCTGGCGATCACGTCAACGAACAAGATGGTCAAGCGGCTCGGTGGAAAGCGCTGGGCAAATTTGCACCGTCTGGTTTACCTTTCGGCAATTGCTGGCGTGGTCCACTTCTGGATGCTGGTCAAGTCAGATACGCGCTTGCCTCTCACGTTCGGGTTCATTGTGCTGTTCCTCCTCGGATACCGGCTCCTGGCGAAGTACATGCCAGCCCAACCACCCAACTCAAGTCTATTTCCACGCGAATAGCCGTCATAGTCACGCTTCGACTGCATCGTTTAGAATGACGATGAATGTCAGGCGAGCGAAGAATCAATCAGCGGAAGCAAATTCTTCTCGAGGCGAGGTGGGAGAGCCTTTCGAGCAGGCATGAGGCTCGAGTTGACGATGTTAGTCTGGGTGGGTGCTTCGTAAATACGTATGCGAAGGTGGAACTCGGAGAACACATCGAGCTGGAGGTCCAGCTTCCGTCAGGCGAGTGGTTGCCGCTTCGCGGTGAAGTGGCGTCGTATCAGCCCGGCGTCGGCTTTGGAATGGCGTTTACATCCCTGACCGCTAAGGAAACTGCTGGATTGAAAGAGTTGATACGAACTGCGAAAGAGCGCCGGGTTTAATGTTTGTGACGCCGTTTTTCGTCGTAGAAAACAATGCTGAAAGCGAGTATGAGTCCCGCCGCAGCCGCCAGTAAAAAGAGGATCATCGCGATTCCGGGATAACCAAAGATGCGGAACGACGTCTCAACCCGCATCAACATCGCTGCACCCACAATCAGGGCAGCGACGACTAAACCAAGCGTGATTCGATTGGCGACCTTCTGAAGTCCTTCGAGGACGACTTTCTCGTCGATTGCATCCACTTTGAAACGAAGCTCGTTGTTTCCGGCGGCGTCGAGAATCCTGTTTACCCTCGTCGGAAGTTTCTCAACAAACTCCTTCATATCCACGACGCCGGACAACAGATTGGCTGGAGCAACACTCTTGAGGATGTTGCGCTGGAGTATCTCGTTGGCACGATCGCGGATGACTACGTTGGGATTGAAGTTTGGATCAAGCGTGTAAACAACGCGGTCCAGGTTCATCAGCGCCTTCGCAAACATCGTGAACTCAGCCGGCAAGCGGAACCAGCAGTCTGCGGCAATTCGCGTGATATCGAGTGTCACTCTCCCGGCATTTGCCCGGCTCAGAACCGCATCGGAATTATCGGCCACGAGATCGGTGATGCGGCGCTCGAAAGACCCGCGATCGAAACCTTCTTTCGGCTCGCCCATTCTAATCGCAGCTTCGGCGGCCATCTCACCGCGGCCTTCGCTGATTGCGAGCAGAAGTCGTAGAAGGTTGTCCTGGAAGCTGCGTGTGACACGGCCCACCATGCCGAGATCGAGTAGTGCGATGCGATCGTCGTCAGTCAGAAAAACATTTCCCGGATGTGGATCGGCGTGGAATATACCGTCTATCAGGAACTGCTTCAGATAGGCGCTGAACAACTCATCGGCCAGTAAACCGCCATCGATTTCCATCAGCCGCAATGGATTGAGCGCTGTGATCTTTTTGCCGGTGATGTATTCCATCGTCAGAACGCGAGTCGTCGTGAAATCGTCGATCGGTTCGGGCACGACGAGGTTGTCAAACTCTATGAGGTTTTCTGCGATGGTACGTAGATTATTTGCCTCAATGGTGAAGTCGAGCTCGTGCAGGATACTTTTGCGCAGGCTGACGAGCATGTTATCGAACTCGTAGCGCTTGCCGAGTTCCGTGTGCTCGTCGAGAAAATGTGCGATCTCCCCCAACGCTTCGAGATCGCCGACGATTAGATCGCGAATGTCAGGTCGTTGAACTTTTACGACGACGGCGCGGCCGTCGCGCATGTGAGCTTTATGCACCTGCGCCAAAGACGCGGCAGCGAGTGGAGCTGGATCGAAATCAGTGAACGCTTTGGAGAGCCTGACGCCGAGTTCGCCCGAAACGATTCGCTCGACTTCTTCATACGGGAATGGCTCGATGTGGTCCTGTAGACGCTCCAGTGCCTCGAGGTATGGACCAGGTAAGAGGTCGGCACGTGTGGATAACAGTTGTCCCAACTTGATAAAAGTTGGACCAAGCTTTTCCAGATCCTTGGCCAGATCCTCGGCTGGAGCGATCTCGTGTTCCGCCGCGATCTCGTCCGGCAACACGCTGCCTTCGAGTCCGGCCAGGCTGATCAAATCGGAGCGCCCGTATTTGATCAGCAGCATTGCAACATCTTTGTAGCGTTTCAGCCGCTCTGGTTTTAGTGAAACGACCATTCTGAATTATTGTGGCGAACTCGTCCTGGATGCGCCAGCGGCGCGATCGATTGCTGCTCGCAGTCCTTCAGCACTCAGGATTTGTAGTTGTACTCCGTTCACAAAGATCGTCGGCGTGCTTCCCACGCCGTACATCTCTCCGTCTTCGACGTCTTTCTTAACTTCGGCGGCATAGACGCCTCGGTCCAGAGCCGCGTCAAAACGCGCGCGGTCCAAACCGATCTGGCTGGCATACTTCTTCAGCGAAGGGATGTCGAGCGCTTTCTGGTTCTTAAAGAGCACGGTAATGTATTCGAAGTATTTTCCCTGAGCGTTGGCGGCATTCGCAGCCTCGGCTGCTTTGCTTGCCCATTCGTGCTGGTTCAGGGGAAAGTCGCGTACTACAAAACGAACTTTGTTGCCGTAAGACTTCAAGATCTCTTCCAGAACTGGATGCATCGCGGCGCACGCTGGACATTGAAAGTCAGTGAACTCGACTACCGTCACCGGAGCATTTGCTTCACCGCGCGCGGGATCATCATCAACGCTGATGTTTTGAACGGGTTGCGGGGGCTCGCTTATCAACCACTGTATGCTCGCCCCTTTGCGTAACCTTTCTGACAAGTCTTTTTCGAAGTGCTCTCTGGATTCGTTTTGCAGGTAATTCGCGATCTGGTTGCGCACGCTGTTCAAGTCGCCGGAAATGCGTGACTTGTTCTCATTATAAAATTTTGCGACTTCAGCTTCGGTTGGCGGTTGAACTTTATCGCTGACCTCGGTACGTACGATTTGTTCTGGTCCAATTTGCCTGCGCCTTGCTTCGTCCAGTAGCAACATATCATCGACCATTCGATCGGCACGCTGCTTTGTGACTTCGTACGCCTCATGCTTCAGCTTGTAGATTATGGGTTTCAGCCTTTCGAGTAGAGGGGCTGCCGTGAGTGGTTGTCCTGCGATTGTGGCGACAACTGAGGTGGCGTTCAAACTCGGCGAGTTGATATCAACACCCATTACTACTGGATTGGTTCGTCGTAGCCGGTTAACAAGATCATCAGCAAGTTTGCTTTCCGCTTCGGCATTAAGGTAAGCGGTCACTTGTTGATTGATGAGGTTCGGATCCATGCCGGCGAATTGATCTTTGTTGTCGTCGGTAAACTTCTTGATCTGGGCCGGCGTTGGGGTTCGGATACGGTTAGTAACTTCCAGCTCGTATAGACGATGACTGTCGATACGTCGCTTCTTTGCTTCTACCTGGAGAAGGATAGTGTTGACTTGTAGCTCTAACACGTTGCGTCGCGCGTCTGCAATCTTATCGTCGAGGGTCTCGAGTTGCTGGCGTAAAGCGGGTTCCAGATCCGCAGTTGTTAAAGTTTGACCGTTGACACTCACCAGTGGGGCGGGCGCCCCAGGCGGTCGCACTGGTTTGGCGGCTGGCGTTGGTTGAGCAACTGGTTGCACCTGAGGGTTGGTGACCGTTGGCTTGCGAACCGTGCCTCGCCGTTTTGTGGTTTGGGCGGGTGTCGATGACCACAACGCCAGGATCAAAATGAGGGGACCTATTTTAGATATCATTGCTGGACTCACAGGTTTTGGATCATAGGAGAACTTAACTTAGAGCACAAATAAAAGTTTGGCGCTGCCTTCAGAAAGCAGCGCCAGATAGTTTGGGCCATCGTAGAACGAAGCGGCTAGTGATGTCGGATGATGCTTCGACGTCGCCGTTTTACCGGACTCCGAATGGACTGCAGATCGCTGTGTCGTCCGTTAAGAATAAACGCGAGCCCCTGGTGAGTCACTCCCAGGAGTCGCGCGGCTCTGGTGACGCTCCCGCCAGACTCTTCCAGAGCTCGACGGATGAGGTTACCTTCGTAACGAAGGACTTCGGTATCGAGCGAAAAGCCTGGCGTCAATGCCACGTCGGTGGCTGCGGGTGTTGCCTCGTTGGTGGAATCAAGAGCGATCAAGAGAACGCGTCGGGCGCATTCGCCGAGGCGCGTTTTAAGACTGAGGTTTTGCGATTTCGAGAGAAGCGTTTCAGCGGTTCGGTAGTAGTTTTGCAGTACCTCAACTGAGAGGTATGGGCTCAATTCTTCGATGGCCGTGACTGCGGCAATCCCACCACGATCGGGGTTGCCAGCGTTTTGAGCAATCTCGACAGCTTGATCGAGAGCGGCTCGAGCGACTTGCGTTTGCTGAAGACGGGCCAGGGCTTTACCGTGCGTTGTGAGCGCCTCTGCAAGTACCGTTTGTTCACCGCCTCGCTTTAGCGTTTGAACCGCACGCCGCGCAACTCTCTCTGCTTGTTCATATTTACCTTCCATTAAGAAGGCTTGCGCGCGGCTATCTTCAGCACCTGCGGCACCCCCATGATCCCCAACGCTGATGTGGAGTCCCCGGGCTCTTGTTAA
>DATHTI010000369.1:0-1599 GCA_035463335.1 Pyrinomonadaceae bacterium
TGAATCAACGCGCTCGATCATCGAGGGTCTCGAGTGGCTCGGACTCGACTACGACGAAGATCTCGTCTTCCAGTCAGGAAACGCGCCCCAGCATCGCGCTGCCGCCAATCGCCTGCTGGAAGAAGGCAAGGCGTATCGCGACTTCACTCCGAAGGAACAACGCGGAGACGAGAACGTGAAGGAAGGCGTTTCTGAACGCGCGCGCGCCCAATCTGCCGAAGGCATAGACCAGCGCAGCAACCCGTATCGCGATCTGCCGAAAGAAGAATCGGATCGACGCGCGGCCGCTGGTGAGCCGTTCGCCGTGCGTCTGAAAGTTCCGCCCGAAGGACAGACGAGATTTGATGACATCGTTTACGGCACGCAGGAGCGCAGTCACGCAGAGATCGAGGATCTCGTGCTGCTGCGTTCCGATGGTCATCCGCTCTACAACTTGTCAGTCGTGATCGACGACATCTCGATGGGCATCACACACGTGATTCGCGGTCAGGACCATCTCACGAATACACACAAGCAGATTTTGCTTTACGAAGCGCTCGGCGCGCCTGTGCCGCAGTTTGCGCACCTGCCGCTGATACTCTCGCCGCAGAAAAGCAAGCTCTCGAAACGGAAACATGGCGAGGTTGTTTCGCTGACGACGTATCGCGATCGTGGTTTTGTGCCGGCCGCCTTTCGCAACTTTCTCGCGCTCCTTGGCTGGGCGCCGCCGGAAGGTAAGGAAGTGCTGAGCAAAGAGGAGCTGATCGAGTATTTCTCGCTCGAAGGCATTGGACGCGCGAATGCGATCTTCAACTTCCAGGAGAACGACCCGCGCCGCTGGACTGACGACAAAGCGCTCTGGATGAATGCGGAATACATTCGCACGATGCCGCTCGACGATCTGCTGCCGATGGTGAAAGCTGAGCTTCGTGCGAACAAATTGTGGCGCGAGGAGTATGATGACGACGACAGCGAGTGGTTTCGCAAGACTGTCGATCTGATTCGCCAGCGTTACTTCACGTTGAAAGATTTTTCCGGGCAGGGTCGTGCGTACTTTTCTGATGATTTTGACTTCGATGAGACGGCAGTCAACAAGAACCTGCGCAAGGAGCCACGTTTGCGAGAGCTGCTGAATGGTCTCGCAGACAAGCTGGAAGATGTCGAGCCGTTCAATACCGAGACTTCGGAAGCTGCGTTGCGCGCGTTTGCAGAGGAGGCGGGTGTGAAAGCCGGATTGCTGATCAACGGAGCGCGCACGATGCTCACGGGGCAGGCAGTTGGACCATCGATGTTTGAGATCTTCGACGTCATCGGTCGCGACGCATCGGTGCAGCGATTACGCAGCGGGATACCGTGGTAAGGAGTTTATTGATGCTAAAAGTATTGGCCTTGATCGTTCTAACGTGCGGCGTTGTTGCGGCGCAGAACACAAACTCGCCAACCACGCAACGACCGCGAACCACAAACACGAACCGATCACAGACACCGACCGAGGCTCCCGCGAAACCTGCTCCTCCGAAGACAGCAGCCGCAGCCACGGCCCCCGGCTCGGAAGGCGTGCTCGCCGCCTTTAACACTCTGCTCGACGGGATCAGGCACGCGAATGTCGACGAGGTCATG
>DATHTI010000370.1:0-10907 GCA_035463335.1 Pyrinomonadaceae bacterium
GCGAGATGCCTTCCTGTCGCGGGAGGCTCATAGCATTTTGAATCGCGGCAAGTAATTCGGTTCCACCACTACCACGCTGCTGCTCCAGCAACCGAATCGCTTGTGCAATGTTTTGCGGGTTGGCTTCCAGCGATTGCGGCGAGAGCACGGTCGAGTCGCCGGCAAACAGCACTACGTTAAATAAATCCGTCGTGCGAAGTTTTCCGATTAAGTCTCTGAGCAGTCGCTTGGACGTGTTCAGAGGAAAACCTTCCATCGAACCCGAGACGTCGACAACAAAGATGTACTCGCGCGGCGGAATCGCGTCTGTCTCGACACGCTGCGGCGGCTGGGCCATGTAGAGAAAGAAGTTCTCACCTCGATCCTGGAACAGCAGCAGACCCGACGCAATCTGCTCGCCCGCGAGACGATAGCGCACAACGAAATCGCGATTGCCCTGGAAGGGATCCGAATCGTCGAGCGTCAATTGCGCGACGCCATGACTCTGCCACTGCGGCATGATCTGGTGTGACGGGCACGTTAGATCGTAAACCGGCACACCCGCTGCGATCCGCGCCGAAATGTGGAGGGCACTCGCCGGCTTCTCACCCTGATGTTGATATGGCGACTGGACAAACCCGTCTTCCTTTTTCTTTCCATCCTGTGGCGACGCATAGCGTGGTCCAACAACCGTTGGAAACACGACTTCATAAACGTTGTCGGTCGGAACAAGGAGCTCGGTGTAACGCAGCTCGATCTCGACTTGTTCCTGCGGCATGATGTTGGCGAGGCTCATCGAGAAGACATTAGGGCGCTCCTGTTCGAGCAGCGATGCGCTCTTCCCTTCTTCTTTGGCCTGTTCGAAATCTTTCTTCGCCTGTTCGCGCTCTTTGATCTTCGCGACGATGATCTCGTTTCCTATTTGCATCCGCATCGAATAGACAGCCGCTCGTGTCGAGGCGGGAAAAACGTAAGAAGCGTTAATCGCACGTGATCCTTCGTTGCGATAAATCTGCCGGACTTTAACGTCGGCGATAACACCTGAAACTGAGATTTCTACCCGTGTGTCTTTGAGCGGCAGGTGATCGACACTCGGATCTCCCTGGACCACGAAATAGGGAGCGAGTGTTTTGTCTTCCGGGGTTTGCGCCCGGCCGCAAGTGAAAGCGACCGCAACCGCGATCAAAGCAACGAACAGGTTTCTAAAATGGACTCGCATGGGTTCCTCTTTGCCTTTAAGGCGACTTAAACTTGGGCCTCACTGGCCCCTAACTAAAACGCGCAAATCCTAAGGCGCAGAGGAGTCTGAACTAACGATACGGCCCACAGGTGTGCACCGTACCGCCCACAGTAGAGAAGAAAACTAGCCACAAAAAGGCACCAAAACACATAAAAGACGAACCCAAGTTCAGAGTTCAGCTTTTTAGCCTGCGGCTTTGAGCGAGCAAGCTAAAGCTTGAACTCTGAACTTTCGCTTTGGCTTGTTGTGCCTTTTTGTGGCTAATTTGCTTCGAGGGCGCGGAGGGCGAGGCCTTTGGCGACGGTGGTGAGCTCTTCGCCGCTGCGTAGTTTGTTTGCGCCGAAGGTGCGGGAGAAGAAGCGGCGGACGACCGGTACGAACGACGATCCACCGGTGAGAAAGATGCTGTCGATGTCTGCTGGCTTCACGCCGCACTGGTCCAACAACGAGCGAATGCAGGCAGCGATGTTCTGAATGTCGTCCTGAATCCACGACTCGAACTGCCAGCGCTCGAGTGAGTCTTCGAGTCGCACGATCGATTGCGAGAACAGGAAGCCGGCGAGCTCTTTTTCCGTGAGCTGCACTTTCGTCTGTTCGACAGCACGATACAGAGCGTAGCCGAGGTTCTCGGCGATGATTTGGACGAGGGCCGCCACCTTCTGAGGTTCCGTCGCCTGGTTCCTTACTTCGCGCAGCACCGCCATCGTCTTCGGCTCCTTCAAGAGAAACATGTGATGCCAGCTCGACAACTGCGAGTACACCCAAACTGGCACCGGCAGCTCTTTACCTAAGGAAATGTAATGTGATCCGAGTCCGAGCTTTGGCGCCACCAGCCTCATCATGATGCGACTGTCGAACGTGTCACCCGCGATCGCAACACCCGAAGTGCCGAGTACGGGACTGCGCCCGGCCTTCTTTCTGCCTGGACCAAGACGAGCAAGTGTGAAGTCGCTCGTGCCGCCTCCGAAGTCTCCGATCAGAACTAACTCATCGTGATCGAGTTGTGTCTCATACTGGTAAGCAGCCGCGACTGGCTCCAGCTCAAACGAGATCTGTTTGAACCCGGCCCGCTCAGCCGCAGCCGTCAGGCGTTGTAATGCGAGTTTCTCATCTGCTTCGTTCTCGGCTCCGGAAAAGCGAACGGGCCTGCCCAGCACGACCTGAGTTGCAGCAGTGCCAAATTGCTCCATTGCGCCAGTACGCAAACGACGAAGGATGATGGCGATCAGATCTTCGAGAGTATAGTTGCGACCGTTGATGCTGGTGGAGGTGAACAGCGGGCTCGCCAGGTACGACTTGATCGAGACGATCAATCTGCCTTTGGTGTCGGCGTCGAGATATGAGTTGATCGCTTCTGGTCCGGCCTGTGTTTCGACTTTCTGTGGCGAAGACTTGTCTCTTGCCGGAAAGTAAAGGATTGACCGGAAACTGGTGGTTGTCGCAGGTCCATCTGCAAAGGCGGCGAGCGCAGCCTGCCGGTCTTCGTCAGCGACGGCGATCGAGCTGTTGGTTGTGCCGAAATCGAGACCGATGACCGGTTCCATCACGTGATATCCTGCAAGCCCTGAAATCCGAAACTCAGATCACACTCGAACGCTAAAGAATATGCAAGAGTCGCCGGTCAAGTTCGATACCCTGCTCGAGCCTTTGTTGACGGCGACCAGCGATGAACATGCAGACGAGCTTCTCTCACAATTGATCGCGGGCCATGCCGAGCCCGTGATCAAGGGCGTCATTCGTTTCAAACTCCGCTTCAACTCGCACCAGGAAACGCAGCGTGCCGAGTCTGATGACATTCATCAGGAAGTGGTGTTGCAGCTCGTCTCGCAGTTGCAGCGCTTTCGCAAGCTTCCGAGTGCGCATCCGATCACAGACGTGCGTGGCATGGCCGCAATCATCGCGCATCGCACCTGCGCGCGCTGGATGCGACGCCAGTTTCCCGAAAGGCACGCGCTGAAAAATCGTCTGCATTACTTGCTCACGCGCCAGCGCGGCTTAGCGCTCTGGGAGGACAGCAACGGAAAGCTGCTGGCCGGCTTCGCCGCGTGGCAACAGCAGATGAAGCCTCCTGCCCGCAGTGTATTTGACGTTGAAAATCTGCCTGCCCACATCCGCGCGCTCAAGAGCGACAAAGCACAGGAGCTCGCTGAAGCAGTCGCGAGCCTCCTTAATTACGCTGGTGCGCCGGTTGAGTTCGACGAATTAGTGAGTGCGGTGGCGGCGATTCAGGGGATCAGCGATCAGCCGGTTGAGTCGCTTGCGGAAGATGACGACGGTGGGTTCGATCCCGCAACGGCGGATCCGGATCCGGCGTGGCGAATCGAGAAGAAGATGTTTTTGCAGCGGCTGTGGGAAGAGTTGACGCAGCTTCCGGTGAACCAGCGCGCAGCGTTGTTGCTGAATTTGAAAGATGCGAGCGGGTTTGGCTGCATAACGTTGTTTCCTGCGACCGGTATCGCCACGATCCGCCAGCTTGCAACGGCCCTCGAGCTGACCGCGGAGCGCCTCGCTGAGCTTTGGAACGAGCTGCCGATCGAGGACGCACGCATCGCGGAGCTGCTCGGTTTGACGCGCCAGCAAGTGATAAATGCCCGGAAATCGGGCCGCGAACGCCTCGCGCGGCGGCTGAAAGGATTTATTTGATGCGATGGTAATACGCAACAATTTTCGCCAACTTATGAAGATGAAGCCTACCAGGTCCCCGGTGAGGTTCAAATAGAAAACCTGTGGAACACCTGACTCAAAAACAGATTGAGGACTACTCTCAAAATCGGCTAGGCGCCGCGGAATTGCTGGCGGCTGGTGATCATCTCGAAGAGTGTGAAACCTGCCGGGCGCGTGTTGAAGCTGGCCTGAATGGTGATGCGACGTTCTTTGTGTTGCATGACGAGGCATTCGCTGACGATGGACAGGCGAGCACGCACCTGACGAGCGAACAGACGGCTGAGTACGTCGACAAGAACTTGTCCGGCGACGAGCTTCAGTTTGTGACCGATCATCTGGGCAGTTGTGAGCAGTGTGCGTTCGCGGTTGAAGATCTGCGCATGTTTCGAAGTCAGATCGCGCCGTCGCTGGATCGCGAATATGGACCAGCGCAGGTGGCGCGGCCCGTCGTGCGAGAGTCGTGGCGGCAAAGGTTTGCTTCGTTGTTTCGAGTGTCGCCGGTGCCGGCGTTTGGTGGTGCTGCGTTAGCAGTACTGTTGTTGGCGTTTATCGGATGGATGGCCTGGCGGACGCCGAAGGATGAAAAGCGAGAAGTCGTTGTTGTTGTGCCTACGCCTTCTTTGCAGCCGTCGCCGTCCGCGGCGCCGTCAGTCGAAGTACAACCAGAAGCTGTGCCGGTCGTCGCGCAGTTAAATGACGGTGCGGGTGTGGTGAGCCTGGACCAGCAAGGCAAATTGTCAGGTGCTGAGAACTTGCCGCCGTCGTATCAGGAGCTTGTTAAAAAGGCGCTCACGTCGCAGAGAATTGAGCGGTCGTCACAGTTGCAGGGACTGACGCGGCCGCCGAGCTCGTTGATGGGTGGGAATGAGCCGGGCCGGGAGTTTTCAGTGATTGCACCGGCGGGCGTCGTGCTGATGAGTGATCGACCTGCATTTCGCTGGTCCAGGTTTGAAGGCGCGAGTGCTTATGTTGTTGAAGTCTACGATGACAAGTTCGAGCGAGTGGTCTCGAGTCCGGAGCTCACGACTGTTTCGTGGACGGCAACTCAGTCACTGCCGCGTGGGCGTGTTTACTCGTGGCAGGTGAAAGCGGTGAAGGATGGTCAGGAGGTGACCGTGCCGCGTCCGCCCGCACCGCAGGCAAAGTTCCGCGTGCTCGATCAAGGGAAGATGAATGAGATTGTCAGAGCGAAGCGAGCTTATGGATCGTCGCACCTGACACTCGCATTACTCTATGCGGACGCGGGGCTACTCAATGAAGCGGAGCAGGAGCTGCGGTTGCTGCAACGCGCGAATCCGCAGTCTGAGATTGTGAGGAAGCTGCTAAGGCAAGTACGGTAGATTAAGCCACGGCTAAAATTCGGTCTAACGTCCGTCGCCAACAATCACGAACCCACCCCAGTAAAACGGATGGCTCGTCTGCGGATTTTTCATGATTTTTAGAGACGCTTGCCTCATGGCATCGCTCTTCCTGAAGTTCGACGAAATCAATCCACGATGAAAGCTGACCATCAAATCCCGCGTTCCCGCAGACTCAACTTTCCACTGGCTCACAACAATCGACGGCACGCCCGCCATAAACATGGCCCACGACAATCCAACCATGCCTTCACCCGCACCGAAGCGACCGCGCGCAGTCTCGCACGCCGATAGCACCGCGAGATCTGCATGCAGATCGAGTTGCATCAACTCCCACGCCTCAAGCAGTCCATCCTCGCCGGCACCACCATCAGCCAGCGCCAGGTGTGAATACATCGGCGACGCGTTGTTCAGAATTCCATGTGTCGCGAAGTGAAGTATCTTCGCCCGGCTCGCTTCACCCTTCACGCGATCCTCACGTGCCTCCGCTCCGATGTAGACCTTGCTGCGGGTAGCGCCATACAAACGTCCCAGCGCTTTCACTTCCTCCTCAGCCTCCGGCAACGGATCGAGCTTGCCATCGCGCAACGTCAGTCCGGCGCGTTTCAACGTTTCACTTCCAACCTGCGGATTGCCAAGCGCCAGCAGCGTTGGCGGTGACGCATGCGCAGCGTCAACTCTTCGACGCTTTGTCATCTCACGCAGCACCGTCAGCGACGGCGCATAACTAATCGCCGCATCCTCGATCAGAAAACGATTCGCACCATTGACAAGCGTTTGAAACGGCAGATCCCACAAGATGTTGTCGGGCACGATGATAAGGTTAGTTCGACCGCGTAGCTGCGCCTCGGCCGGCTTCAGCAGCGATGCGTAAAGCTTCATAGCCGACGCACGGAAACCGAGATCACGTGCGGCAAGTTGCTTGCGATAGGTCTCGGTCTGCTTCGCCAGCTCGTCTCGCTTCAGTTGCAGAGGGTAAACACGAAGATCGCCCCTGGTGACGACAAACAGAAACGTCTTGTCCTCATCAACCACGTACTCCAGCAATGCACTCGAAGCATCCTGTACAAACGACGCAAGCTCTTCCGCTTTGACGATCGGCGCGTCACCACGCTGCAACCTGAGCTCAGGGCGCGTCACGTAAAGCTTCGTCTCAAAGTCTTCGTATTCGAGCCGCGCCTTCTCAACCGCATTTTTCAACTCCGCGACGCGCGCAGCGTCAGGCTTATCACGACGACTCTCGTTCGTGAGCTGCGAATTGAGCCCAACCAGCTTCTGACGTTGCCGCTCTTCTGCTTCCCGCTCTTCTTTAGACCACGACGCCCGCGGGTTTACTCTTCCGGTTTGCAGCGCGTCGAGCAGCACGCGCGCCTTCGATTGCTCCGCAAACGTCAGTGCTTCGCTGTACTTCTGTTGCGACACGAGCACGTCGATCATGCCGAACCACGGCGAGAGCCTGTTCTCGAGAAAACTCTGTTGCTGCTGTTCGCCACCTGCGACTTCACGTCGCAGCGCTTCGATGCCGGCAATCGAGGCGAGAAAACTGTTGCGAGCCTCCGCCGGCTTGCCGAGTCCAACAAGCGCGCGACCGATGTGGTCCTGCGCAGTCCAGATCTCTTCGCGGCTGTAAAGCTCATCGGCGATTTTCGCCGAACGCTGGCTCACTTCCAGCATCTCCGCATACTTGCCTTGAACTTCATAAAGTCGCGCGAGATTGTTGAGCGAAAGAGCGACGGCGCCACGATCCTTGCCCTGTTCACGCAAGCGAAGGCTCTTCATCAGCGGCTCGAGCGCTTCGTCGTAACGACCCTGCAAGCGATACGTGTCGCCGATGTTGTTCAGCGCCCGCGCCATCCCCGGCGTCGCTTTCAACGCTTCATATCCGGAGAAAGCTTTATGAAAATATGCGAGTCCCTCGTCATACTGTCCAAGCGATTTATAAATCACGCCGACGTTGTTTTGGAGATTCGCGATTCCAAACTTGTCGTCGATCTCGACAAGGATGTCGAGACTCTTGCGCGAATAGGAGAGCGCCTGGTCCAAGTGGCCCTGACGGCGGTAGACGAGGCCGATGTTTTGATACTTGTACGCAAGACTTCGTCGATCCCCAGAGACGCCCATCTCCTGAATAACACCGAGACTCTTATGTAAATAGTCGAGCGCTTCCGCGTAACGACCCTGAGCCAGATAGCGCGTGCCGATGTTATTCAGCGCCATGTTCAGCGTCCCCTTGTCGCCGAGCTCCTCGCTGAGGGCGCGCGCCTTGAAATAGAAATCGAGACCAACCTCGTAGTGACCCAATGACGTGTGGGCCATTCCCAAACCGTTGAAGATCAACGCAGTCAGTTTCCGGTCGCCCGCTTCCTGACTGAGCGCGAGACTCTTCTCGTAATGCTGGACGGCGAGCTCGTGCTTGCGCTCTGTGTCGTAAGCGACGGCGATCGAGTGCACTGCTTGCGCCTGTCCTTTTTTGTCGCCTGTTTCCTCAAAGATGGTGAGACATTTTTGCAGGTAAGTAACAGCGTCTTTCGGCGGGTTGCGGCGACCGTAGATATCACCAACATCACACAACGCGGTCGCAAGGAGAGTGCGATCTCCAATCTTTTCCGCAATGCGCACGGACAGGTGAGAGATCCGCAGAGCCTCGTTGTAATCACCCTTCTGTACGATCGGCTCTACCATGGCCTTGAGCGCCACCAGTAACGACGCATTCCGCAGTTGTTCCTTCTGGGCCAACAACTGTTCCTGCTCCGGCTCAGACTTGAGACTGACGAGGGCGGCAGCAAAGTCTTTCACCTCTGCGGAAACGTTCGAATTTGCGATTGATTGGGACTGACCCAGGGCCGAAGTCACGAGGCTCAGGCTAAAGATCAGCAAAGAGAGCGGCCTGCGAAACCCGATCGACATACAACGACCCTCCTTAGCTGTTACTGGTCAAGAAGTAACGCGCAAAAAATTCATCTGGAGGGTCAGGTAATAATGTGCTGGGCAAACTCAACGTCATCGACAGCATGTCGTTACGGTTACTCCGCTCGTGCGAACGAATTGCGGTGACATCGCGGTCGCGGTGACTGTGCAGAACACCGGCGGCTGCCTTAATCGCCTGCAAAACAGCCACAAAAGAGCACAAAAAGCACATAGAAGAGGATTTGTTCATTTGTGCTTTTTGTGCCTTTTGTGGCTAAAAAATTTTTGGTAATAAGCGGCGACCTTCAGCAACTTCTACCTTCGGTTATGCAAATACGTTCGAAGGAGAAAATCATGTACCGCACCAAAATCAATCGTTTCTTTCAATCCTTTGTCCTAATCGCTCTCGTTACTCTCGCTACGACATCAGCACTCGCATTCGACAACTCGAATAGTCCCGTGTTGCCAGAGGTATGCAGCAGCATTCGCGCTCCGGAAGGAAACAAGCTCTTGCTTCACGTCTACGCGAAGGGCGTTCAAATCTACAAGTGGAACCTGATCACGCAGAAGTGGGACCTGTTTGCGCCGCAGGCCGGACTCTTTGCAGAGGAAAACTACTTCGGCGAAGTCGGCAGCCATTACGGTGGTCCAACATGGGAGAGCAAGAGCGGCAGCAAAGTTGAAGGCCGTCGCGTGCTCGGCACCGGCTGCACTCCCGATCCGACTGCCGTCGCCTGGATATTACTCTCTAAACACCGCACGGAAGGCGCTGGAATCTTCAGCAAGGTCACATACATTCAACGCGTGAACACGGTTGGCGGCCTGGCTCCGGCTGAGCCCGGTTTAGTCGACGGCGAAACGAAGGAAATTCCGTATACGGCTGAGTACTACTTCTACAAAGCCGAGAACCCGAGCAGCAATTAAATATTCAAGCCGCGGATGAACGCAGATCAGCGTTAATCCGCGTTCATCCGCGGCTGCATTACTGATCTAACTTACCCGTTTGTCGCGTATACGCGCCGTAAGCTAATTTCTTGCGGCTCATTTTGTCCTTGAGCCGATCCTTCAGGGACGACGCCGTATCTTGCAGCGATGCACACTCTTCCATCACCGCGGGCATAGCAGCAAAACTCGCACATGCTACACGCGTCGCACTCAGCGCACTGCCCAGCACAGCTTCAGCACCGGCATAATCCCCCTGGTCCATACGCTTCATCGCTTCGTTGCGCGCACGTGCGTTCATCAGGAACTGCACTGCCTTGATCACTTCGTCGTTCACTGGACTACTCTCAACCATTGCGCGAGAACCGAATTCGACGGTGTATGCTTGTTTCAACACCTCCGCTTGCTTTGCCTCCTGCGGCGTGAAACCCAGACGCAAATCAAGCAGACGCATCTGTATGCCGGCCTCTTCCGCTCCGACTTTCAACTGAACCACGATGTCCAGCGGTGAACCGGCTTGTAGATTAGGCAGTCGATAACGCCCGGTTTCGGTCAAATCAAAGTCATTGAGCACGTCAACAATGCGAACGCCATCGGCCGGTATCAGTGACAATGAGACTGTATGCGCATACTGTGCAATCAAGCCTTCCAGCTCGGTCTGGAAAATGTGTTGCATGTCGTCAGGCTCGACGACGTGCCACGCGTTGCCCCCGCCGGATTGGGCCATCGGCATCAACAGATCCTCATTGAAGTCGGCGCCGATGCCGATCGTGGACGTGCTGACGCCTCGCTGGTAAAGACCCATGGCCTGCGTGACGATCTCGTCTGTACTTGTGACACCGACGTTTGCGAGTCCATCAGTTATCAGGACCACACGATTGATGCCCTGATCGAGCATCCGCTCGCTGACACTCAAACCGCCGCGTACCCATGCTTCGTGCAATGCCGTAGAACCGCGAGCCGTCACGCGCGCGATCAGATCTTTCATCGCCTGCTTGTTTGTCACCGGCTCACTCTGAAAGAGCACCTCGATCCGATCATCAAATGTAACCACGCTAAGCCGGTCCGACGGCAACATCTGATCGACGCAAAACATCGCCGCTTCACGTGCGCGGACTATCTTCTCGCCTTCCATCGAGCCGGAGCGATCCACGACCAGGCTGAGATTCAGATCGGGACGGCCTTTCCAGTTCGGGCGCGTGCTCGGATCCGGGGCCGGCGCGGGTGCTGTAATGCGAATCAGCACATCCACAGTTTGCTCACGTCCTGCTTCAAGCTTCGTGCGTGTGGTGAAAAACTCTACCTTTGGGTGTTCCATGTGTAACTCCTTCTTAGTCACGTAATCGGCGTAATCTGTGGATGGCTCTTTCGAGCAAGCTTCTCGTCTTGCCTGTTGTTGCCGGTGGTGAGTAATCAGAGCGCACGTGCAGCTCGAGCCCTGGTTCAATTTCCACTCTTTGCCACGAGGGTGACGCGTCGAGCTGTTGCGGCGGTGGACCTGCGGCTTGCATCGGCGCTGCGTCTTGCACCGGCGCTGCTCTCGCGGATGGTGCAAGTAACGATTCGAGATAGCGTTTTGCTTCAGTCTTCTTCCCGGAAGGACCACGCACGCCGAGCAACGTCTCGAGCTCCTGTTCGCTCTTGCCCGCCACGAGCTCGCGTATCTTCCGAATCGGCAAGTGCTCGGCTTGCAGTTTCTTGACTGTCAGCAGTTGCAGTAGATTCAGGTACGTGAAAACTGATGCAGTTCCCTGCCTCTCCTCCGGAGTCTGAATCAACCCTTCTGCAAGGTAGTATCGAATCGTGCGTTCATCCGG
>DATHTI010000371.1:0-6665 GCA_035463335.1 Pyrinomonadaceae bacterium
GCTCGATCTTGCGGCGCGTCGTATTTGACTCCGGCTCCGTTGCGAGCAAGTGGTCCCACTCTGCCCGCGGTGGCAGCGGCGTGCGTCCCACCAACGCCAACCGCGCGCGTGCTTCCTGCGCCAGATAGTGGGCAAACTCCAGCGCCATGCCGCCGAGGCCGCCGGTGATCAGATAAACACCTCGTTGTCTCAGGCGCGGTGCTTTCGTCTCAGTCTGGTCCAAGCGTAACGGCTCGAATGTCTGAACCCAGCGGTGCGCACCGCGATACGCCACAACACTCTCTTTCTCAGTCGAGGCGCATTCCGCAATAAGGTGTTTGCATAGCCGTTCGAGATCCCCGCCGACCATCACGTCCACACTCCGGCACACGACGTGTTCGTACTCCTGCGGGATTACGCGACATGGTCCAAGTGCCAGCGCCTTCTCGGGATACAGCCTCTCTTCGCCGGTAACGTCCTGCAATCGATCGGAGATCACGCACAGGTGAAGCGGCTCACGCGTGCCGAGCTCTTCCAAAGCCTGCGCGAGATAAACGAGACTGTAGAAACTTCGTTGCTGAGCTTCTTCGACGTCCAGCGTTCGCGGTCCAGTTACATTCCAGAGGTGAAGAATTCGCCCGGGATTCAGATCACTCGCGGCGAGATCTTTCAGCAACATCGAATAGTTCGTGCGGTCTGACGGATCGATTGTGTAAACACGCTCGTCGATCCGCCTGAAGCTCTTACCCGCTTTGACGGTAATGACGCTTCGGCCCGCAACTCTAAGCTGCCGGGCCAGCTCCACACCCACGCCACACTCATCCTCTAACAGAAGCCAGCTCGTGCCGTCATTTGGACCACCTTCGACGACCGGCACTCTCTTCCAGGAAGGAACGTAAAACCATTCAGCAATATCCGTGCGCCGTGTTGCCGCCTTACCATCAGCCTGAGCGTCCTGGTCGTACTGCGCGACATGCGGCGGATCGATCCAATAACGTTGTCGCTCGAATGGATAGGTGGGCAGATGGACGCGGCGCCGGCGCTCACCTTCATGTAGACGTGACCACTTCACGTCCACGCCCGACAACCACAAACGCCCGAGAGTCGTCAGCATGTATTCGAAATCCGGCGCAGACTCGCCCCGATGCCGCAAAGAGTTAAGGACGATGCGCGTGGTCCCCTTCAGCGGGTGATGTCGCAGCAGCGTGCTCAACGTCCGCCCTGGTCCAACTTCCAGAAACACGCGATCTCGATCTTCGAACAGGTCTACGATCCCGTCGTTGAAACGGACGCAGTGACGGAGGTGCCGTCCCCAGTACTCCGGATCGGTCGCTTCTTCCGCTGTGATCCACTTGCCTGACAAGTTCGACAAGTAAGGAATTTGCGGGACGCGCAAGTTGATACTCGCGACTTTGGTAACGAACTCTTCCAGTATCGGGTCCATCATCGCCGAGTGAAACGCGTGCGAGGTGTGCAAACGACGGAGATTGCTCCCTTCGAGTTTTTTCTCCAACTCGTCTACCGCAGTGATAGGACCAGAGACGACGCAGAGCGATGGCGCATTCACAGACGCCAGCGAGAGCTCCCTTCCTTCAATTAGCGCCCGAACCTCATCCTCCGGCATCGAGAGGACAAGCATCGTTCCGGGCGGCAGGCTTTGCATCAAACGTCCGCGCATCGCTACGAGAGCAAGCGCGTCTTTCAGTGTCATAACACCCGCCAGGCAGGCCGCGACATACTCGCCAATGCTGTGCCCGATCATCGCCGCCGGGGTTACGCCCCACGACATCCACTGTTGGGCCAATGCATACTCGATGACGAACAAAGCGGGCTGCGAGACGTTCGTTTGCTTTAATCGTTCGGCAGCTTCGGCGGCACGATCTTCGCCCGCGAAGAGCACCTCGCGTAGATCGAACCCAAGCTGCGGCTCGAGAATCTCAGCACAGCGATCCACTTCTACGCGGAAGACGGCCTCATGCGCGTACAACTTCGCGCCCATTCCCGCGTACTGCGATCCCTGGCCCGGAAACATCATCACGACCGGACGCTCGCGTGGCTCCTGCAATCCGGTAAACACCTGCCGGTAGTCTAGAGTCGTAAGCACACGCACGGCGTCAGCCGTGTCGCGGCAAACGGCAATCCGGCGATAGTCAAAAGTCTTGCGCCCCTGTTGCAGCGTGTAAGCGATGTCGGCGAGGTTTGCTTCCGGTTTCTCTTTGAAGTGTGAAATCAGATTGAGCGTGGCCGCGTCGAGAGCGGTTGCAGACTTTGCTGACAGCACCAGCAATTGTGCGGCGCGATCCGACTTCTCACTCGACTCAACGGGCGCCTCTTCGACGACGACGTGCGCGTTTGTGCCGCCGATACCGAAGGAGCTAATGCCTGCCCGCCGAGGTGCGCCATTCGTGGTCCACGGTCGCAGCGCGGCGTTTACCACAAAAGGTGTTTCTTCAAAATTGATTCGCGGGTTCGGACGCTCGAAATGAAGACTCGGCGGCAGCTCGCGATGCTTGAGCGCCAGCACTGTCTTTATGAGACCGGCAACTCCGGCGGCCGCATCGAGGTGACCGATATTTGTCTTGACTGAACCGAGACCGCAGAACCTTTGCTTGTCAGTCGCGGCTCGAAAAACCTCCGTCAACGCCTCAACCTCGATCGGATCGCCGAGCGTGGTTCCGGTGCCGTGTGCTTCCACATACGTGATTGTTTCAGCCGGAACATCCGCCACCATCTGAGCTTCGGCGATGACTTCGATCTGTCCGCGCACGCCCGGCGCAGTGAAACCGACTTTCAGCGAGCCGTCGTTGTTGATCGCTGAGCCGCGAATGATGGCATCGATCGTATCGCCCTCAGCGATAGCATCTTTCAACCGCTTGAGCACCACGATCCCGGCCCCATTACCATCAACCGTCCCATCCGCCTCTGCGTCAAAAGCGCGGCAATGACCATCCGATGAGAGGATGCCGCCAGTCTGGTGGAGATAACCGTTTACTGGCGGCACAGAGATCGTTATGCCGCCGGCGAGTGCCATGTCGCATTCACCGTTGAGCAGGCTTTGGCAGGCGAGATGTACTGCGACCAGCGAGGTCGAGCACGCAGTCTGCACGGTGATCGCTGGTCCTTTCAGGTTCAGCTCATAAGCAACTCGAGTGGTTAAATGATCGATGCGGTTGAGAATGGAAGTCTGAAAACTGCCGACCTTCTCGAGGAATTGCCGGTGCGGCAGGAGGTTGAAGAGCAAATAAGTGTTTGTGCTCGAGCCCGCGAAGAAACCGATTGGTCCATCGTAACTCTCGGCGGTGTAGCCCGCGTTTTCCAATGCGTGCCACGCGATTTCCAGCAGGATACGACGCTGCGGGTCCATAGTCTCCGCATCGCGCGGGCTGAAGCCGAAGAAATTCGCGTCGAAGAGCTCAGCGCCCTCTAACACGCCTTTGGCTTTGACGTAGTTCGGCGCGCGCAGGTGAGCCTGGTCCACACCGGCTTTGATCAAGTCTTGCTCTGAGAAGAAAGAGATCGACTCGACACCGCCGCGAAGATTGCGCCAGAACTCATCGACGTTCGCCGCCCCGGGAAACCGGCCGGCCATCCCAATAATAGCGATGCTATTCTTCATGCTTGCTCTCCCACGAAATCCCTATCCACAGATTGCGCAGATTGTGTTCCGGCATCTGTGTAATCTGTGTAATCTGTGGCTGTATGTCAGTCTTTTGAAGTGAAGCGACGTTCGGCCAGCGAGGCCACGGTCGGGTGTTTGAATAATTCGACGATCGAGAGGTCGTGATTGAAAGCCGGTCGAGCCTGATGTGTATTGCAGGAATGCGAGAGTCGAGTGATGGAGGTGAGGAGCGCGCCAGCTCTCGGCCAGTTGTAGATCGATCTCCTCAGCAACTTCGCACGTCAGCGCTCCAGCATCGTCGTACACAAAAGGCACAAAAACACAAACAAAGATTCAGGCACACGAGAACATCGAATGCATTCTCATTTGTGCTTTTTGTGCTTTTTGTGGCCGGGTTTATTTACGGTTTCTCGGCGCTGGAGGTTGATTGCACCGGCGGCTTTGGTTTCAACTCCCAGAGCACGTTGATGATCTTCCATTTGCCGTTGAACTTAGCGACCGACAGATAATCGATCCAGTCAGACGCGACGATCTTCACTATAGCCACATTCTCGAAACGATCGAGGATCGTGACCTCTTTCAATTGTTTCTCTTTCGGTGTTTTGGTGCCGCCACCTTCCCTGGTTCCCAACACCAGAGTCATAGCGCCCATGTGACTGAACTGGCTCCGACCGGATTTCGGATCCGTGTAGATGATCCGCTTCGCGAGCTCGGGATGCAGCGCACTCTCCATGCGTTCTGCGTTGCCTTCGTACCAACCTTCAATGTAGTTGAGTGCAGTTTTTGTGATTGCTGCGTTCTCGTCGGTTGGTGCCGTTTGAGCTCCCGCAACGCCTGAGAACAGAATAACGATCGCAATCAGTGAGAGTACTTTGGTCATTAGAGATTCCCCTTTCAAAGTGGTGGCGCGTATTCTACTACTTGCCGGCCGCTGCTTCCATCTTCTTCCGGAGACTGAGTGGACGCATGTCGGTCCACACCTCTTTGATATAGGCAAGACATTCGGCTTTGAGTCCTGACTTACCTGCATCGTTCCAGCCGAGCGGATTTTCACGATCGGCGGGCCAGATCGAATATTGTTCCTCGTGATTCATTACGACCTTGTAGATGGTCGTGTCTTCTGCTTCGTCTCTCATCTTCATTCCTCCAAAGTTAATTAAGAAAACATTTTTGCTGTTTGTGCCTGCTTGTGACCATCGCCACCTTCGAGACTAAGTCGCTCGCGGTCGACAAGTTGGTCCTGATCGTATTCCAGTTTGCCATCTGCAAGCTTGATGATGCGGTCGGCTACGTCGTAGTAACGATCGTCGTGACTGATGACGATCACTGTCTTGCCTCGCGCTTTCAGCTCCGGCAGCAATGAATGATAGAAGATCTGTTTGAAGGTCGGATCTTGATCCGCGGCCCATTCGTCGAACAGGTAGATCGAGCGATCTTCCAGATACGCGGTGAGTAGCGCCAGGCGTTTCCGCTGTCCCTGCGAAAGCTGCGTGGTGGAAAGCACTCCTTCCTTCACTTCAAGCTTGTGATTGAGCTGGAGCTTGACCAGGTACTCGCGCGCCTTCTCGTCAAGCTTCGGAGCCTCGAGTCCGAGCAGACTGTCGAAGAGGAAGAAGTCAGAGAAGACCACCGTGAAGTGCTGGCGATACCAGTCACGATTCTCATCCGTAACCGGTTCGCCGTTAATGCGCAGCTCGCCTTCTTCCGGGGCATAGAGTCCAATCAATAGCTTTGCAAGAGTCGTCTTGCCGCTGCCGTTGCCTCCCGTGATAAACACGAGCTCACCGGGCGTCAGCGTCAGATCGATTGGACCAAGCGTGAAGTGACTATTATCCGCCTCGCGATAATAAGTGTGCGCGATGCCACGCAGCTCCACCGTCTCCCAGGCGGGCAACTCTGCGGCTGTCTCCGCGGCTTCTTTTTCCGTGGTCTTGGCCGCCAGCGACAGGCCCAGCGATTCCACTTTCTGCAAGGCAATGCTCGCGCGCGATAACGTCGGCACGGTGACGTTGAGCACTTCGATGGGGGTCATGATGAAGAGCAGCAGGAGGACGTAGCCGGTCAGTACCTGGGCACTGGTATTCGTGTAGGCAGGCACGCCGAAGATCAGCAGCCCGATCAATAGAAAGAACAGGATTTGTCCCATCCCCGCGGCCGCGGTCTGGATGCCGCCACCGATCACGTTATGACGCCGGAATGACTTAGCAGTGGTTTGCAGGACGCGCTCCATGAACGAGTGACGACGGCGGCGATGCAGTTTCAATTCCTTGTTGCCGTCGATCAACGCGCGGAAGTGCCGGAACAGCGCATCATGATCTTCACGCGCCAGCCGCAGGTAACGTCCCGCTTTGCCGACGGCAAACTGAAACGTAAACATTCCGACGCTCATAAAGATGACCACGCCGATGAGCACCGGCCAGGAAAGCCAGCCCAGGTAAACCAGACTGGCGAGCAAGACCGTCATCTGCATGCAGATCGTGGGGATGCTGACGAGGGCGTTGCTGATGGCCTGCACGTCGTCGTTGAGCGTTGCAAACAGCCGGTGCGGACCGATCTCTTCGAGTTGCCGCAGGGGCGCCGCCAGCATTTGCCGGCTGAGGTGCATGCGCAGATCGTAAATGGCCGTTTGCACGAGATGTGAAAGGGTGACCTGCGAGGCAATGCGACTGGCGGGCAGCACAAACCAGAGTGCAAGGAACCCCCACAACAGATTTGGGGAAGTCCCGCCGCTGGAGGTGAGGACCCTGTGGATAATCGCCAGCAGCGCCGCATTGCAGGCACCACTCACGATGCCGGCGATGATCGCGAGAATGACGGTGCGGCGCGAGTAACTCAACAATACAGACATGAGTTTCATGTTTCTTATGCTCCTACACTACATCCACAGATTACGCAGATTTCTCATTGGCATCTGTGTAATCTGTGTAATCTGTGGATGAAGGGCGATTTAAAGATGTATTTCTTTTTGACCGTAAAGCCGCTCTGATTCCAGGCCGCGGGCGCGGCAGTCTGCGACGAGTTTGTTGGAATCAACAATCGGACGCGACTGCTCTGTGTATTGAATGGA
>DATHTI010000372.1:0-11348 GCA_035463335.1 Pyrinomonadaceae bacterium
CTACACGCCACAGGATCAGCGCCGTCAGGATGTTCAGAACGGCTGGTGGGTGATTAAGAAATACAACTGCATGGGTTGTCACGAGATTCAAGTTGGACAGCGATCAGTTGTGCAGGACTTGCCTCTCTACCAGACGCAGGAAGGTAAGGATTTGTTGCCGCCGCGGTTGACCAGCGAAGGTGCGCGTGTCGATCCCGCGTGGCTGCTCAAGTTTTTGCACGATCCGTCGCTGAGTGGAGAAAAGACTCCTGCGCAGCAACAGCAAATCAATGCGCTGGCTGGGGCGAGTCCGACTCCACAGTCTTCGCCACAACCATCAGGTTCGCCACAGGCCCAAGCGGCCGCTGCAAACGGACAGTTAAGGCTACATCAGCAACCGGGAATGGATCGAAACGGGATACGTCCGTATCTGAGTTTCAGGATGCCGACGTTCAATTTTTCACCGAACGAGTTGCAGATCCTGGTGCGGTTCTTTATGGCCATGTCAGGCCAGCAGGATCCGTATATCAAGGAGCCGATGATGCCGCTGACGGCGGCGGAGAGACAGGTTGCGCGCGACATGTTTGTTTCGGGAACGCCGTGTTTGAAGTGCCACATCACAGGTGATCCGGCGCGTGACGCTAAAGCGATTGCACCGAATTTCCTGCTGGCAGCCGAGCGCCTGAAACCTGATTGGACATTCCGTTGGCTTTTGGATCCGGCACAGATTAGTCCGGGAACTGCGATGCCGAGCGGACTGTTTCGTCGCGAGGGCGAGCGCTGGGTAGTTAACCTGGCCCAGCCGCCGGTGAGCGCAACGAATTATCACGACGATCACGCGCGTTTACTCGTGCGCTACATGTTCCTGTTGAGTCCGGATGAGCAGCGCGCGTTGCTCGCGGCGGGTCCGGCCACTACGGCCAACCCGGCAGCTGCGACCACGCAGCATCATGCGCGCGCCAGGAAGAAACGGACGAGATCAAATCACGTGCGAACTCGCCGGCGCGCCGCGCTGGGGTCGTACGCTGCGCGTGCGTTGAGAGGAATGTGAGATCAGTTTAGAGTTCAAACTTTAGTTTGTGGTTTTGGAGGCAGCAAGCTGAAGCTTGAACTCTAAACCAGGCCCCCTGAACCATAGCGCGTTCCGTGTAAATACGGCTTCCGTGCTACAGTTAACGCGAAAGTTATCTTAGTTTGGAGGAGTTGATCATGAATAAGCAGACAAAAGTCTGGCTTGTGTTATCGATTGCACTGTCTATGCTAGCTCTGGGCTCTGCATGTGGTGGCGGCACTACCAACAACAACACGGGTGGCACCACCAATACCACAGCCGATGCGGGACCTTACAGCGGCCCAACCGGCACAATCGCCGGCGTAATTTCATATAACGGCACGCCCCCCGCCCCAAGGAAGATCGACACGACGGCCGATCCGGTCTGCGGCCAGAAGAATCCGAATTTGATGACCGACGACACCATCGTCAAAGACGGCAAACTCGCCAACACATTTATCTATATCAAGGACGGCACTGTTGAAGGCGGCAAGAAGGTCAACGATTATGGCTGGCCGGTACCGCCGACTCCCGTCAGACTCGATCAGAGTGGCTGCCACTATGTACCGCACGTGCTCGGCATCCAGGCAAATCAAAAACTCAGCATCACTAACAGCGATGCCACGCAGCACAACATCCACCCGACACCAAAGCTGAATCCCGAGTGGAACCAGACGCAGGCCAACGGCGCGCCTCCAATCGAGAAGACCTTCGCCCGTCCGGAAGTGCTGATTCCAGTCAAGTGCAATCAGCATCCGTGGATGAAGGCTTACGTCGGCGTGATGCGACATCCGCTCTTCGCGGTGAGCAATGACACCGGCACGTACGAGATCAAAGGCGTTCCGCCGGGCAAGTACACCGTGGTCGCATGGAAAGAAGGCGGCGCGAACGGTGAAGAGAAGACTATGGAAGTGACCGTAACGGCAAACGGCAGCGCGAAAGCTGACTTTGCGTTCGGCGCGGCAACCAGCTCGACGAAGTCGTCATTGCAGATGATGCCGGCGCTCGAGCTTCCGTCGTTGTTGCACAAGCACTAATCCAGGTTTTTCATCCACAGATTACACGGATGTCATAAACAATCTGTGTAATCTGTGGATAAGCTCTTTAACTAATGAACCGTGGTCTCAATCGATTTGCTATTTTCGTCGCTTGCGCGACGTTTTTCTTAATTATCGCCGGAGCGCTCGTCACCAGTAACGATGCGGGTCTGGCGACACCCGACTGGCCGCTTTCAAACGGTCAGTTCTTTCCCAAGATGGTGGGTAACCTGTTCTGGGAACACGGTCACCGCATGGTCGCGACTACCGTCGGCATGCTGACGATAGTGTTGATGATCTACATCCTTGTAAAAGAAAAGCGCGACTGGGTACGCAAGCTCGGCATCTTCGCCTTGCTTGCGGTGATCGCGCAGGGACTGCTTGGTGGCTTGACGGTCAAACTGATGCTGCCCCTCGCTGTCTCGACTGCTCATGCGACGCTCGCGCAGCTTTTCTTTTGTACGACGGTGAGTCTCGCGGTTTTCACGTCGCGAAGCTGGATGGAAGCGAGGCCGTTGCCGGAAGAGAAGGGGACGCTGCCGCTGCGCTATCTTTGCACTGCGGCGCTCGTCACGATCTTCCTGCAATTGATTATCGGAGCAACGCTGCGTCACTCGGCAACGTGGGACCAGCACTTGCCGACCGAGTTGATACTGGCACACATCGGCGGCGCACTCGCGGTGACGATCGCGCTTGGCAGTGCAAGTCTCGCTGTTTTGCGACGGCACAAGGATGAAAAGTTTTTGACGCGCCCGGCTTTGATCGCGCTGACGTTGCTGGTGGTGCAGTTGTCGCTGGGGATTGCGGCGTACATCACGCGGCTGGCTTCGCCCAACGATCCGCAGCCGCTCAATCCGATGATCTCGATCACCGTGGCGCATGTTGCGTGTGGCGCGCTTGTGTTTGTGACCACGATTGTTTTGACGTTGCGGACGTATCGCGTGCTACCGGCACAAGTTCAGAGTTCAAGCTTTAGCTTGTCCCGAGAAACAGCAGCCTAAAGGCTGAACTCTAAACGTTGAATTTATAGGTTACTTGATGGAAGAGTTTGCAATTGATTTGCGCAGTGCGGCGGTCGCGGTGGTTGAGCGTACGCCTTTGTCGCTCCGTGAGCGCGTGGCGGCCTATGCTGAGCTGACCAAGCCGCGCATCACGCTTCTGATCGTGCTGACATCCGCGGCCGGCTTCGCGCTGGCTTCGCCGGGGGCGGTTGACTACGTTGCCTTATTCCGTGCATTGCTCGGCATCGCTCTACTTTCATCCGGTATCGCAACACTCAATCAATACGCCGAACGCGATCTCGACGGTCTCATGCGTCGGACTGCAAACCGTCCATTGCCCGCCGGCAAACTCGCGCCGTGGGAAGCACTCGCATTCGGCGCCGGCATCACGATTCTCGCGGAGATTTACCTGCTCGTGCTCGTCAATCCGCTGAGTGCGCTACTCGGACTGACAGTGATCGCAGGTTACGTTTTCGCCTACACGCCACTGAAAACGCGCACAACGTTATCAACACTCGTCGGTGCGTTTCCCGGCGCCGTGCCGCCACTGATCGGCTGGACTGCAGCACGCGGCACAATCAGTCTCGAAGGCTGGGTTCTATTTGCAATTCTCTTTCTCTGGCAGTTTCCACACTTCCTGGCAATCGCGTGGATGTATCGCGAAGACTACGGCCGCGCCGGCATTCTGATGCTGCCCGTCGTCGAGCCGGACGGCCGCGTCACAGCGCAACAGATCGTCGTCTACACGCTCATGTTGCTGCCGGTAAGTTTGCTGCCTACCGTCATGGGAATGTCAGGACGTGTTTACTTCGTGGGAGCGATCGTGCTCGGCTTGTTGTTTCTCTATAGCAGTCTACGTGCGGCATTTTCGATGTCACGGCAACAAGCGCGTCGCTTGCTGCTGGCGTCAGTACTCTACTTGCCGCTGCTGTTTCTCTTGATGGTTTTGAATAGTTAGACCGCAGATAACGCAGAAAACAGATCTGAACTAAGCAAAAGGAGATCGTAACCGATGGGACGAGTTCTTGCGGTTATTATCTGGATTCTCACGCTGCTCTCAGTGCTACTGTTCGTGAGCGGTAAGTGGTGGTTTCCAGCGGCTATTTCCGATCATGCTCCAGCCCTCGATCGCCAGTTTCTGATCACGATACTGGTCGTCGGAATTTCCTTTACTGCGGCACAAGTCGGTCTCGGCTGGATGGTCTGGAAGTATCGCGACACCGGCTCGAAGACCGATCGCGCCGTTTACTCGCACGGCAGTAATCGCCTCGAAGTGCTTTGGACGGTCATCACCGCAGTGGTTTTCATTACCCTCGGCGTGATGGGTCAGAGCGTGTGGGCATCGCTCAGGTTGAACGATGCGCCGCCGGGCTCCTATACGGTTGAAGTAGTCGCGCAGCAGTTTCAATGGAACTTCCACTACGCGGGCGCGGACAACAAGTTCGGGCGCACCGATCCGCAGTTGATCGACGACAGCGCGCTCAACTTCGTCGGCCTGGATCCGCAGGATGCGGCGTCGGCCGATGATTCTGTGACTGCGGCGCTCGTGATTCCAGTCAACCGTCCCGTCGAGCTGCGTCTGCGATCGAAAGACGTGATTCACAATTTCTGGGTACCGCAACTGCGCTTCAAACAGGATCTTGTTCCGGGCATGGAGATTAAGGTCCACTTCACTGCGAACAGAGTCGGTAAGTACGAGCTGGCATGCGCTGAGCTGTGTGGGCAGCTTCACTTCAAGATGAAGAGCTACATGCTCGTGGTGCCTGAAGCAGACATTCAGGCGTTACAGGCTATGCCGCAGGAGCAGTTCCAGGCGCGTGTGGCCGAGCTGCTGAACACGCACCAGTTGCCGACTTATTAGAAGAGTTTCTTCTCTGCAACCTCTGTGTCTCCGTAGTGTTAGACAGCAGAGAACCACAAAGTCACAGAGGACACAGAGATTGCACAGAGAAAACGACGAGGAGATGACAAATGTCAGCTGAGACTCACGAGGGCGTTCACCGGCACCCGGCGCCGACGAGCTTCATACGGAAGTACATCTTCAGCATTGATCACAAGATTATAGGCATCCAGTACATCATGCTCGCGCTGGCCGCCGTGCTGGTCGGCATGATCATGTCACTTCTTATGCGCATGAATTTGTCGTGGCCGGGGACGAGTTGGCCCATCCTGGAAACACTCTTTCCGCAGGGCGCGCCGGGCGGCGTAATGACTCCCGAGTTTTACCTGTCCCTCGTGACCATGCACGGCACCATCATGGTGTTCTTCGTGCTCACTACCGCGCCACAGGGCGGCTTTGGAAACTACTTCCTCCCGATCCAGATTGGCGCGGAAGATATGGCGTTCCCGGTGCTGAACATGTTGTCGTTCTGGGTAACGTTACTCGGTTTTATCGTCATCCTGCTGGCGATCTTCGTCGAAGGTAACGCATCGCTAGGAGAGTGGTTCGCCACGCTTGGACCATCATTCTCGGGCGGCAGTGGTACTGTTGGTCCAATCGGCGGCTGGACCGGTTACGCGCCGTTAAGCGCGCTCGGCAAGATCGCCGGTCCGGGCCAGGGCGCCGGCATGAACCTGTGGGTGATCAGTATCGCGATCTTCTGCGTCGGCTCGTTGCTGGGCGCGTTGAACTTCATCACCACGCTCTTGAACATGCGCACGAAAGGCATGTCGCTGATGCGCATGCCGTTGACTTGCTGGGCGTGGTTCACTACCGCGGTGCTGGCCCTCTTGTCGTTCCCGGTGTTGCTCGGCGGCGGAATCCTTTTGCTTCTCGATCGTGTCGCGGGAACGAGCTTCTTCATTCCGAGCGGCCTCTACGTGAGCGGGCTTCTCTCCGGTACAAATCCGAATTTCCCGTTGCACACAGGCGGCTCGCCGATACTCTGGCAACACCTGTTCTGGTTCTTCGGACATCCTGAAGTCTACATCGCGATCCTGCCCGGCATGGGCGCGACGTCGCACATCCTTGCGACCTTCGCGCGCAAGCCCGTTTTTGGTTATCGCGCCATGGTGTTCGCGATCTTTGCCATCGGACTGCTGGGCTTTTTCGTGTGGGGACACCACATGTTCATCAGCGGTATGAGCCCCTACTCGGCGATCGCGTTTTCAGTTTTGACGCTTTCGATCGGCGTGCCGTCCGCGGTCAAGACATTCAACTGGCTCGGGACGTTGTGGGGGGCGCGCATTCGTTTCACAACCGCGATGTTGTTCGCGCTCGGATTTGTTTCACTGTTTGTGGCCGGCGGCATCACCGGGTTGATTCTCGGCCAGAGCTCACTCGACCTGCCGATGCACGATACTTACATCGTCACGGCTCACTTCCACCTCGTCATGGGCGTGGCATCAATCTTCGGCATGTTTGCGGCTCTTTATTTCTGGTTCCCGAAGATGTTCGGTCGATTCATGAGCGAGTCGCTTGGCCGCATTCACTTCTGGATCACGTTCATCGGCGTCTATGCGATCTTCGTGCCGATGCACATCATGGGAATCGTCGGCATGCCGCGAAGATTTTCGAGTTTTACTGAATACCGGTTCCTCGACAGCCTGCATCCGCTCGTCGTTCTTGTAACAGTGGCAGCGATTGTCACGATCGCTGTGCAGCTCCTTTTCTACTTCAACGTTTTCTGGAGCATCTTCAAGGGCGAGAAGGCCAGCGACAACCCGTGGGAAGCGACGACGCTCGAATGGACCACGGCAACGCCGCCGCCGCACGACAATTTCGCGGGCGTGCTGCCGACGGTTTATCACGGACCTTACGAGTTTGCAGTTCCGGGAGCACCGAATGATTTCGTAATGCAGACAGACGTAGGGGCCGAAGTGCCAGGCGGTGATGGCCACAATGGTCACAAGCACTAAGAAAGTAACCAGCAAGGAGATTGGCTCCGGCGGAAATTTTCCGGGACCGAACGGTAAGAAGCCAGGCGGAAATGGATTTCACGGTGGGGACCGATCGAAGCGGAAGTTTTCACCCGCAACCTACCGGATCACGATGTGGGTCGTGCTGGCCGCAGTCGTGATGATGTTTGCAGCGCTTTCGAGTGTTTACATCATGTCGTCCGAAGAGCAGCGACGACCGATCGCGATGCCGTCGATGTTCCTGCTCAGCACGGGCCTGATTCTTGTCAGTAGTGGCACGTTTCACCAGGCCAAAAGATCTTTGCAGAAAGACCGGCCACGCGCGTACCTGAGATGGTTACTGGCGACACTCGGTTTGGGTATTGGCTTTTTGGCGTCCCAGTTCGTCGGTTGGCGCGAGCTTGCGAGAGCGGGTGTGTATTTCGCGGGACACCCACGCAGCACGTTCTTTTATCTCGCGACGGCGCTGCACGGCGCGCACCTCGTCGGTGGGATCGGTCTGGTGCTGTATCTCGTGTTCCGGCGACTACGGCTCGGTTGGTTGTTGCACGGCGAGAAGAATCTCACGTGGCACAGCGTCGTCGGGCTTTACTGGCACACGATGGACGGCATTTGGGTGTGGTTGTTTTTACTCTTGCTGATCTTTAAATAGATCCGCCGCGGTTAAATATGAACGTAGCAATCAAAACAGATAATTTCGTCGGAAACCGCTATCGCATCGGCATGCTGGTGTCGCTGGCGTCGATCGCGATGTTGTTTACGTCGCTCAGCAGCGCGTACATCGTGCGCTCGGGTGTCACCTACGACTGGTTCCCGATCGCTGTGCCGCGCGTGATGTTCGGCAGCACCGCGCTCATCCTGTTGAGCAGCATCTCGATCGAGATCGCGCGACGCAAATTGAAGCAAGGTCTCGCTGCAACTTATTCGAAATACCTGCTGTTGACCGGCTTTCTCGGCCTCGGCTTTCTCGTTTCACAACTGATCGCCTGGCGACAACTGGCCGCGCAGGGGATCTATATCTCGAGCCATCCGCATAGCTCGTTCTTTTACGTGTTGACCGGCGCACACGCCGTGCACATCGCGGGTGGCTTGCTGGCGCTTACGTTTCTGTGGCTTCGCTCGCGGCGTTTCCTGGAAGCGAAACGACAAGCCGCCGCAGACGCAGTATCGATTTACTGGCATTTCATGGACGCCCTTTGGATCTACCTATTCCTACTCCTTTTCCTTTGGAGGTGACAGGTGAGCACTGAAGCACGTGCGAGACATTTCCCGGCAGTGGATTGGGAAGGCGGAGCCTTTCCTTATCGCGTGGGCCATCGCAAGTTGGGAATGTGGCTGTTTATCGTTTCCGACTCGCTGACGTTTTCGGCGCTGCTGATCGGCTACAGCTATCTGCGCGCATCGAACGTCTGGCCGACTCCGTTTCCTTTCTACCCGAGCATCGTCTTTTCGTCGATCATGACTTTCTGCCTGCTGTCGTCGAGCTTGACGATGGTGTTTGGTGTGTCGGCATCGAGCAAAGGCGACAAAGCGAAGGCGAGGAAGTGGATCCTCGCGACGATCTTCTTCGGCGTGGCCTTTATCATCCTCCACTTGATCGAGTGGCAACACCTGATGCACGAGGGCCTGCGACCGTTCTTCCTGCCCGAGCACTGGGTGCAGGTGTTTACAACCACTGACGGCGTGCCGCCTTCTCCGCTGTTCGGCGCGACCTTCTTCACGATCACCGGCTTGCACATGTTCCACGTCGCTACGGGCGCGATTTACCTCGCGGTCGTCGCGGCGCGTGTGAACAAGCTGAAGCACGAAGACATCGAGATCAGTGGCCTTTACTGGCACTTCGTCGACCTCGTCTGGATGTTTGTTTTCCCGCTGATATACATCATGTCAGTTGACATTGGCGGGCACCTGGCCAAATAGGCATCAGTGGAGGGAACCGGAATGACTGAACACGCGCACGTTGAAGAACATTTCGCCGGCAGTAACAAACTGTTCATCTCGATCTGGATCTGGCTCGTGGTGCTGACCCTCGTCGAGATCTTCCTCGCCTACAAGCCGATGCCAATTCAGTTGATGCTGATCGTGCTGCTCGGGCTCTCGATCATCAAGGCGGCGTTGATCATGGCTTACTTCATGCACCTTAAGTTTGAGCGGCTGAGCCTGATTCTGACGCTGATTCCGGCGCTTGTAGTATGTATACTGTTGTTGTTTGTTTTCTTCCCCGACAGTTTTCGTTCGGCGGGGCTGCGGTACAAGTTTAAGGAGCAACCGGCAGTCGCGCCGCCCGCGTTGGAGGAGGACCATTAATGAATTTGAGTTGGCGGCGAGTTTTGGTTTTAGTGGTGTTCGCGGTGGCCGTTGTGCTGCTGGCGAATACTTACGCTGAGGCACAGTGTTCGATGTGCCGGGCGTCTTTGACCAGCGTCGCCAACTCACGGTTTATTCGGAATTTCAATATCGGTGTTTTGGTGCTCTTAGTACCGCCGGTGTCGATATTCTGTTCGATCTTTATAGTGTTGCGGAAATACAGGAACCACGGATAAGACGGATTGATTACGGATGAGTAGCGACAATCCTTTAGCCCTCGATGTGGAGAAGCAAACGACGCGAGGGCGCGTGTGCCCGCAGTGTGGCGGCAAGATCATCCCCTCGAATCGCGCTGTTTACCAGTCAGGCGCTGATCCGACGGGATCGTTTCCGTTGTGGCAGTGCGAACGATGCGGGTATGAAGAAGTTGGCGAGCGGCGCAAACCCGCTGGAAAGGCGAAGCATTGAGTTCAGAGTTCAAGCTTTAGCTTGTGCTTTAAACTAAACTTATGCGCAAAGAACTCGGACTGCTGAACATCATCTGCATACTCGTAGCGTTGGGCTTTTTAGGGATGGCGGTCGTCAGCGTGATCGCCTCCGGCGACTTTCTCACCACTGACAATCTCTTCATCATCACTGTCAGCCTCGTGATGGCGTTGATGTTTGCCGTCAACCCGCTGCTCTATCTCAAATCTGAAGGTCGCCTGCCGCTGCCGGGTATGAAGAAATCGATCGCGGCGCCTGCAAACGGCGGCGAATGGGGCCAGATCCGCTCGCAACAAGCACCGCCACTACTCGACGCCAAAGGCCGCGCCGTGCCGCCAGACGTCCGCGCCATCGTCTCGAGGATGGATACCCACAAAGAAGCACAAAAGGTCCAGTAAGATTGGACTCGCAATACATCTCTTACCTGCCGCACCTGAATGCTTGTCTGAATACGACAAGCGCGCTGCTGCTGTTAACCGGGTATTCCTTCATCAGAGCAAGAAATGTCGCCGCGCATCGTGCCTGCCAGGTCGCGGCGCTCGCGGTTTCGATACTGTTTCTCACTTCGTATCTCATCTATCACTACAACCACGGCGCGACGCGTTTTCAGGGCACGGGCGTCGTGCGCCCGATCTACTTCACGATCCTGACGTCGCACACGATCCTCGCGATCGTGATCGTGCCGTTAATCATCATTACTCTCTATCGCGCTCTCCGCCAGGACTTCGTGCGACACCGGCGCATTGCCCGCATCACCCTCCCGCTTTGGCTGTACGTGTCGATCACCGGCGTGATCGTTTATCTTATGCTTTACCAAATCTATCCTTCCTGAGTCGTTAGGAATTGATGACGGGCAACGGCAATCATCCGGAGATACGAGTGGCAGAGGCGCGCAAGCGCGTTCCCGGCTCAGGTCCGATCCTGATCCTTGCGGCTCTTTTTGTAGCTGCCACTTTTCTGGCCTGGTACTTCTCGTGGTTTGGTCGTGAGCTGTCTGATGCAGACATCTCGAAATACCTTTTAGACGAGAAGAACCCGCGCCACGTGCAACACGCGCTCTTGCAGATTCAACAGCGCATCGAGCGAGGCGATGCGAGCGCGAAAAGCTGGTACCCGCAGCTAGTGACGCTGAGTGGAAATCCGGAGACGGAGTTTCGACTCACAGTCGCGTGGCTGATGGGCTTCGACAACAGCTCGCCGGAGTTTCACAACGCGCTTTTGAAGCTCGTTCGCGACGAGGAGCCGATTGTTCGACGCAACGCGGCCCTCGCACTCGTCAGATTCAACGACAACAGCGGTCACGACGAGCTCGTGTCAGTTTTGAAGCCTTACGTGTTGAAAGCGCCCGCTGATGGTGTGGTAGCGAGCAGCATGCATGAAGGCACGAACGTAACGCGCAGAACACCGTTGGCGCGGATCCAGCAGAATGACGGGAAAGTTGTGGAGCTGCGATCACCGTTTCCCGGTCAGGTCCATAAAATCTTCAAACCCAACGGATCTCAGATCACACAAAGCGATGACTTAATCAGCCTGAACTCAGACGAGCAGAGTGTTTGGGAGGCTTTGCGCGCTCTGGCAATAATCGGAACGGCCCAGGATCTCCCAACGATCGAAGCCTACGCTTCCTCC
>DATHTI010000373.1:0-6850 GCA_035463335.1 Pyrinomonadaceae bacterium
CCCTGTAAGGGTTCGCCAACTGCCTAACCCTTTCAGGGTTTGGTGTTGTATTTGAATTGTTACCCAGGGTTGTCGCTGCGCTCCAACCCTGGGCTGGAACTAGCCAACGCCTTCGGCGTATTTCAAACTGAACGAGTAACAAAATTGCGAATGGGTTGCGATGTAAGAACCTGACTTCTACCACGCTCTGCTTGCTTTAGCAAGACTTAGATTAGCAGCCGGCAATTAAATCTGTATGAAGCAAAACGCGGATGATACGGACTGAATCCGTATCATCCGCGCGGTTGATTATTTCTTCCGATCTAGAACTCGAAACGAACGGCTAACTGAATCTGACGCTCGCGGAAGAAGAAGCCGTTCGAAAGGTCACTCGGTGTGCCGAACGTCGGATCGAACGTAGCAATCACGTTCTGGCCCGAAGCGGAGAGCACGTACATTCGGTTGTTAACACCTGTAACCTGCGTACGGTTGAAAATGTTGAAGCCTTCAGCAAGCAATTCGATCTTGGAACCTTCCGTCACCTTGAAGCGACGTGAGATGCGCAAGTCGACGTACTTGATCGATGGCGTATGGAACGTGTTGTTTGGCGTCAAGCCAAAGCGCAGCGATCCGTTCGAACCGTTGATGCCGCCTGCCTGGCTGGTACCAAACGTGCTGCCGGTAGCAACAGCCGCTGGAGGAGTGAAGTTATTCGTTGTCGCCGTGAAGCGGAAGCCTGAATACATGTTGACAATCGGTGCAATCGTCCAGTTGTTCAGGATTGCTTTGGCGGTGTCGCTAAAGCCGGTGAAGTTGGTGTTGTAAACAACACTCGCGACGAATTTGTGGCGACGGTCAAAAGGAGACAGGCCACTGTCGCCCTGCGGATTGAAAGGATCGAACAGCGCTGAGAAACCAGGAGTAAACGTCGCCGAGCTCTGCGCTCCGCCGCTGTCCTGGGCTCGAGAAAGCGTATAGCTGCTCTGGAATTGCAAGCCGTTCGTCAAACGTCGATTCGCCTGCAACACGAGAGCGTGATACTTCGTCGAGATGCTGTCACGAATCTCGAGAATGTTGCCGAAGCTCGTGTTGGGTCGCGCGCCGCGGTAATACGGAAACACCCACGTCTGGCCTGCGAATGGTCCATCCACGATGTTGACGCGTCCTTGCGCAGTTGGCGCACTCAGGTTTGTATCGACGAACGTGGTCAGATGGTTGCCGTAACTAAACAGGTAGCTGGCGGAGATCACTGTGTTGCGCGCAATCTCGCGTTCGACAATCAAGTCGCCCTGGTGAATGAGCGGGTTTTGGAATCCTTCTCGGAAGTAGTTGACGGCCGCAGTTCCCGGAGGCGCTGAGGCCAGGATATTGGGAAAGAGCGGTGCCGCCGGATTGCCCGCCGGATTGGTAGCATTAGCTGCGCCGCCGCAAAGCGCCGCGCTGCAATTGGCCGGAACCGAACTGACGGCCTGACCAGTGGACAATCCTGTGTTAATAAGCGAGTTGATGATGATCGTGCCGTTGACGCGCCCGTAGTAAATTCCATAACCGCCGCGCAAGCTGGTCTTGCCGTTACCACTCAGGTCTGTGGCGAAACCAATGCGTGGTCCAAAGTTATTCTTGTCGCTCGGCCGGTTGCCGGTTTGCGGTAACGCCGGGTTGACAAGGAAAGGTTGCGGGAACTTTTCATAGTCCCAACGCAATCCAAGGTTCAGCGTCAACCGCGGTGAAACGCGCCAGTCGTCCTGAGCAAAGAAAGCGATGTCGGTCGTGGTCAACTCGAAACGAGGTTGGCCAAAGCCCTGAGAGAAGTTGCTGGTGTAGCATCGGCCGGCAAATCGCGTTTGAGCGGCATTGGGCGCCGCAACCGCGGTCGCGCACCTGCCGGTAAGATTCGTGGTGGCGGGATTGGCATTAAAATTCGTAACAGCCTGTGCTCGGAGGGAACCGTTCGTAACCCAGTTTGTATAGTCAACGATGAAGTCGTTGATATTGCTGTAAGTGTACGAACCGGCGCCGGTGAAAAGGTTATCGTCGATGTCACGGACGCGATTGATGTCGGTACCAAACTTGAAGGTGTGGTTTCCGGTGGTGTACGTCACTGAATCCGCGAATTGGAAGCGGCGCTCATCGGGGAGAGCAGCTCGGTCAAGCGACGTAGCCTTACCGATCGTGATGCCGTTGGTCAATGTAATCTGTGGTGAGAATCCGTTAGCCGTGGTCGGCTGACCCGGCAGCGGAGTTTGGGCAAACTGTGCATTCAGCTCATCGGCCCACTGGAAGCGAAACTCGTTGATGAGCTTGTTTGAGATCGTGGAAGCGAGACGCAGGTTCAGCGAATCGATCTCGACGAAGTCGTCGCCGAAGCCGGTACGGTCGCGAGTGACGGTCGCGCCGGTCTGAACGCCCGCCGGTGATTTCCATCGCAACCGGTTATACGTGGCCGAAAACTGATTATTCGAGTTCACCTGCCAATCGATCTTCGGCAGGAACAATCTCTGATCGCCACGACGCGGAACTTCGCCGGTCTGATCGTTAAGGAACAGCAATGCCGCATCGATCTGCGCGGTTGTCAGTCCTCTTCCGCCGAGCGTGGTGCGATTAACTGTGTTCAGATAGCCGGGAGTACTAAATACCGCGATGCCGGGGAAGTTACGTCGCTGCTCGTCGTAGCTGAAGAAGAAGAACAGGTTGTCTTTGACGATTGGGCCACCAATCGTACCGCCAAACTGGTACCGAACATCTTCTGGCTTCAGGGCTTCTCTTGTTGTGACCCCGTTAACTAACCGGGTTATAAAACTATTCGGGTTGCGCGCGCCCCACTTGTTGTTGCGGTCGTAAAAAAATGCTGAACCGTGAAACTCATTCGTTCCCGATTTCGTGACGGCGTTGATTACACCACCGGCTGAACGTCCATACTCAGCCGCGAAGTTTGAGGTGTTGACCTGAAACTCGCGAATCGCGCCCTGGCTAATTGAGTACCCAGCGCGCGTGCGGCCGCGCTCTTCGGAGAAGAACCCCTGGTTGTTATCGCCACCATCGACAGTGCTGTTGTTCAGCAAACCCGAAATGCCGCGAAAACTGATCAAACCGAAATTGCCGTCCGGCACAGCGGTGGGAGTAAGAATGGCGAAGTTGGACCAGCGTCGTCCATTGACGGGAAGCTCGTTAATGGAAGTCTGGTTGATGTTGGTGGAGAAGTCCTGCTGGGTGGTGTTGATTACCGGAGCTTCAGCGCTGACATCTACCGTGCCGGTTACCGGGCCAACACTGAGCGCGACTTCAAGATTCGTTTCACGTCCGACTTCAACCACGACGTTTTCCATCGTGCTGGCACTGAAGCCGGACGAGTTTACGGTCACGGAATAATTTCCGGGTTGCAGGTTTGGAACCTTGAAACGTCCGGTGTCGTCGGTGGTGGCCGTATCTTCTCGATTCGTCCCAATGTTTTTCACCGAGACTGCGGCGCCTGGGACGACCTCTTTAGCAGGGTTCGTCACCACGCCGCCGATCGAGCCGGTAGTGGTCGACTGCGCAAAGGCAACTGCGCTAAAAGCAAACACCAGCAAGCTTACAAATAAGAACTTTACAGTTTTCGACATACAGGGGAACTCCTTAGATGAGTTGACGGTTGAACGCACCTCGGCTGCGCGCGCCGAGCCGGTGATTCTATCGCAATTTAAGACAGACGAAATCAATTTAGAAGGAATGTGAAAGCCAATCCTGATGGGGATTTAGCAAACAGCGAAAATTGGCAATCTTTGTGCCGGATAAATGTTGCGGCTGCCCCGGGAGACAAACTGATTCACACCAATAATTAACTCCCGGGCAGAGGCCAACGTCGCTTCCTGGGTCAATCAGGAATTTGGATCTAATCCTAATTTCAGGAGAAAGCAACCACGCGCTTTAAATAAAACAGGGTCAGCGGAATATCAGACTCGCTCGACCACCATCGCGATTCCTTGACCGCCACCGATGCAAGCCGTTGCGAGGCCATATCGCTTACCGCGGCGATGCAGCTCGTGCAGCACGGTCAAAACGAGTCGCGTACCCGTTGCACCGAGCGGATGTCCGAGCGCAATCGCGCCGCCGTTGACGTTTGTACGGCTGCGATCCAGTCCGAGTTCTTTCTCAACTGCCAGGTACTGCGCTGCAAAAGCCTCGTTCACTTCCACCAGATCGATATCGTTGAGCGACAGTCCCGCTTTCTCCAGTGCCAAACGCGTTGCAGGCACTGGTCCGATGCCCATGATCTCGGGTTCCACACCCGTATAAGCCCAGCTCACGATGCGGCCCATCGGCTTGAGATCTTTCTGCTTCACAAAGTCCTCGCCTGCGATCACGAGTGCGGCCGCGCCGTCGACGATCCCTGAAGCATTACCCGCCGTGACAAATCCATCGTGCGCAAAAGCGGGTTTCAGTTTTGCCAGAATCTCGAGCGTGGTTTCCGGTCGCGCGTGATCGTCGTCAGTAACTTGCGTGGTTCCTTTGCGCGACTTCACTTCAACCGGAACGATCTCTTCCGCGAGGAAGCCCGCGTCTTTAGCGCGCTTCGCTTCCTGCTGCGATCGCAGTGCGTACTTGTCCTGCTCTTCGCGCGAGATCTCGAACTTGCGCGCGAGGTTCTCGGCGGTGCCGGCCATTGGCGTGTTGCAGTAAGTATCGAGTAGCGCGACCATCAAACTGTCTTCGAGTTTGCCCTGGCCTAGTGCGAAACCCGATCGCGCGCCGCGAATAACGTGTGGCGCCTGCGACATCGATTCCATGCCGCCGACCAGACACGTCTGCGCCTCGCCGAGCTGGATCATTTGCGCGCCGGATACGATCGATTGAATGCCGCTGCCGCAAAGTCGATTAACTGTCAATGCCGGACGCTCGAAAGGCACGCCGGCTTTGAGCGCGACGTGACGAGCGCCGTAGATCGCGTCACCGGAAGTTTGCAGCGCATTGCCGATAACCGTGTGATCGATTTCTTCCGGTTTGACACCGGTTGCTTCGAGAGCACCGCGTGCCGCCACTGCGCCGAGATCGATCGCTGAAATGTCCTTCAGCACGCCGACATATTCGCCCATCGGCGTGCGCTTGCCACCAAGTATAAAAACGTCCTTACTCATGTCCACATCCCCTGTTACGAATTACGCCTCAAAAGAAACCCTGAAGATTACCATAAGCCATAAAAGCCACAAAGCCATCCACAGATTTCAGAAACGTTCTGTGAAATCTGTGGACACTCAAAGTTTGAATCTGCGTTCCTGGAGGTAGCGGTGGAGTAGCTCTTCCAGGAAGCCTTCGTAGGTGAACGTGGCGAGGTCGTACAAAGGTCGAAGCTTGTAAAGAATCGGGAGTGAAACTCTCCACGCCATCCACTGTCGCGGCATGTCCGGAAGATCCCAGCGACGGCGTAGAAAAGTCTCAACCACCTGGATCTCGGAATCAGTCAAGCTATTCAGACTCGCAGTGAAATCTACCGGCTTGAATGAGCGGCGCATGGCGGGATCGCTTACCGGCGTCGCAAACACCTTCGCGAACTCAGGCGCCTCGGCCTCGCGCTCACGAACGACAACCGTGCCGCCGACCATGTCGCCAAGGCGCTGATCGCGCGTCGAGGCAAAGACAGCGATCAGTCCAATCGAATACGATCCTGCCGGAAACATGTCGAGCGGGCGAAGCAGGTTTCGCACCGACGCTTCCCAGAACGTGATTGGCCGTCCATCTTCCCGAATAACGCGCAACTTCAACCAGCGCTTGCCCGGCGTCTGTCCACTCCAGATCCATTCGAAGAAAGTGAAGTAACCCGCGAAGACCAGGAACAGCAGCAGGATCATCACCGCGTAGACCCACTTCGGCGCGCTCGTTACCGCCTGTTCGAGAAACGTAAAACTCGCGAGCACCACGGAGGCAATCGCAATGAGCGCGAGCGTGAAGACTTGAATCGCATGGTCAATCGCACACGCAAGAAAACGATTCCCGATCGACGCAAGCGCGAAGTGCAGCGGCACACGCTCCGGCGTTTCGATGACTAATACTTCGTCAGTTGCAAAAGTTGCTGACATCTAATCGATTTTAACGATCCGCGTTATCCGCGGTTAACTTCTTACTCGGACAAACTTACGTTTCCCCACTTGAACCAGCACAGATTTGTCTGCGCTGATCCCAACTTCGTAATCCGCCTGCGTCCGCCTTTCACCATCAACATAAACACCACCCTGCTCGATCACGCGCCGCGCTTCCGCCATTGACGGCACCAGCCCGAGCTCCACCAAAAGCTTCGGCAGCTTCCACATCCCCGACGCTAACGTTCGCTCTTCAATATCCTCCGGCGCCTGCTTGTTACGAAACATCGCATTGAACTCTTCCTCGGCCTTGCGTGCTTCGGCTTCGGAATGAAAATCAGCAACGATACGTTTCGCGAGATCCGCTTTGATGTCGCGCGGGTTTCGATCACCATTACGCAACGCAGCAATCTCCGCCGGAGTGAGATCCGTGCAGAGCTCATAGTAGCGCCACATCAATTCGTCAGTGATCGACATCACCTTACCGAAGATCTCCTGCGGCGGCTCGTCGATACCGATGTAGTTACCCAAACTCTTCGACATCTTTTGCACGCCATCCGTGCCTTCAAGCAACGGTGTGATCACAGCAACCTGGGATTCCTGACCGTACTCTCTTTGCAGGTTGCGACCCAACAGCAAGTTGAACTTCTGATCCGTGCCGCCGAGCTCGACGTCAGCTTCGAGAGCGACGGAGTCATAAGCCATCACCAGCGGGTACATCACCTCGTGCAACGCGAGCGGCCGGTTGGCTGCGAGTCGTTGCTGAAAATCATCGCGCTCGAGAATCTGTCTTACGGTGACGTGACCGGAGAGACGCA
>DATHTI010000374.1:0-15775 GCA_035463335.1 Pyrinomonadaceae bacterium
AACTCGGTTCAGAAAGAAATGGAGCGCCGCGAGCTTGGCGCACAGGTTCAGGCGGGCATCGACAAACTGTCACCCGATCTCAGAACGTGCGTGATACTTAGAGATATTGAAGAGCTCAGTTATCAGGAGATCGTCGACCTCCTGAAGAGTCCGGAAGGAACGGTCAAGTCGCGAATCAATCGCGGGCGTATCGAGCTAGCGAAGATTCTGCGAAGGATGAAGGTTGTAGCGATGGGTGAGGCATAGAAGTTTGAGGCTCCTTCACGAGGCTGGCAGGCCGGGGGGACGAAGGAGCAAATAAGAAATAAAAGCGGCGGGAAGCGAAAAAACGATGCTTTGTGTGGATTTCGAAAATCTTTTGACCGACTACATTGAGGGCGTAGTAGGTCCTGAAACAAATCGGCTCATGGCCGAGCACGCGATGAAGTGCCCGGTGTGCCATGAAACTCTGCTGGCGGTACGCAGCACGATCGAGACTTGCCGAACGGCAGCCGTGCCCCCGCCTTCAAGAGAACTGGAAGCTCGTATTCTCCAAAAGACTGTGCCGGAAACGGCGATGGGCTGTGAGGAGTTTGAAGAGTGTCTTACCGATTACCTCGACGGTTTTCTGCCGGCGCATCTCTATCACCGCTGGGAGCGCCATGCAGCAATGTGTGATCGCTGCACGGAGCTTCCCGGCGAAGTAGTGCGAGCGATTGGCGCTTGCTACACGTACATTTCTGAAGAGCGACCACTACCCCAGGGTCTGAACGAAAGAATCCTGCAAGCAACACTCGGAACCGTAACTGCACAGGAGATCAAAGCTCCGTGGACGGCACGCGCCGCTTCCCGGTTCCGGTTGTGGTTAGACCCGCTCATCTCCCCACAACTCGTCACAGTCGCCACGATGCTACTCGTGGCGATTCTCGTGTTAACCAGTACTGTTTCTGCTGACGGCTCGATCAGTGGTGTTTACGATGCGGGCCTGCAACTTGCAGCGCGAACAGGCGCACAATCAGTAGGGAGATAGGTGTTTAAGAAATGATGTACTGTGGCTACCATGCTAAGAATCCGGCGGTGGTTCAGTGCAATCAGTGTGCACGCTGGTTGTGTCCTGCCTGCGATCATCGCGTGCGCGGATTTCCTTTTTGCCAGGACTGCATCGTGCAGGGAGTTGAGCTTCTCCGGCACCATTCCAGCTCACATCCATCGAACATACTGAAACGAAAGAGTTCGCCGTTCGTCGCCACACTGCTTTCGTTTGTGCCTGGCCTGGGTGCTGCTTATAACGGGCAAACTTCGAAAGCGATTGTTCACTTCGCGATCTTTGCCAGCTTCTTTCAAATGGCCGTTGTGACTCAGGGTATGCACTTCTTTATTCTCGGCGTCATCGGCACGTGGTTGTTTGCGGCAGTCGATGCTTGCCGGACGGCGCAGTTGCTGCGGGCAGGGCTGAGTCCGGATTCAGAAGATGATGTGATTGCGCGTCGTCTTTACGGCAATCCTTTTGCTTGGGGAACGACGCTGATCATTATCGGCACGCTCTTCCTGCTGCACACGTTGTTGGGAGTGACGCTGCCGATCAAGGAGCTGCTGCCGGTGGCTCTTGTCGCGCTCGGTGCGTACATGTTGTTTGATTACATTCGGCGCGGCAAAGGGTCAGATCGAATTGTCAGATTTGATTCGCGACGGCCACCGCCGTCGGTGGTTCCGAATTCTCGTCCGACAGATGCGACCAACTTTCGGACAGGTGAGACTACTCAGTTCGCGCGGCGAGATGTAACTCCGTTACCCTTCGAACGCAGATCCTGATTTATACTTCGCTACGAGGTTAACAATATGTGTTGTGGTCTTCTTAAAGCTTTTGGCGGACTCGGAGCAATCGTCGCTTTGATCCTCGTGGTGGTCGCTCTTCTGAAACAGCTCATTCTGCTCGTCGGGTTCCTGCTTACCGCGCTGAAGGTCGCGATCGTTGTCGTGTTTGTCGCCGTGCTGGTGATGATCGGGCTCGCAATCTGGCGTGAACGTTGCCGCCGACGCAAAGAGGGGATCTAACTCCAAGACGCGCGCTGAGAGTTCAAGCTTTAGCTTGCTCTTCGGGATTCGAAAGCTGAGCAAACAAGCTAAAGCTTGAACTCTGAACGTATTCTGTTTTCCTGACACCCGCCTTATATTTCGTCTACAAAGTTGCAACAATTTGCTGGCCTGTGATAGGGTCAGGGCCTTGCAGGAACCGGCCGGATGGATTTCCACCTCGGAGGGACCTTGAGGTTTTCAATCCATTCGCTGCAAATCTTCAAGTAGGTTTAATAAAAGACAACTTTCCCCGTAACGCGCAAATCGCTTTTGGCGAGTTTGTGCTTTCGGTTGCTGCGCCCCTGTTTTTCCTGCGTCGCAACAGGAGTTCACAGAATGGCCAAAGAAGACCGATTTTATGCCTTTATTATTGCCCACACTTCCCGTTCCAAAGCCCGAGTCCAACGAATCCGCGTCGAAAAAAGACTAGTCACTGTCTTATGCACAGCCCTGCTGCTGCTTGGTGTAGGACTTTTTTACGGACTTTATGGCTTGACTCAACACGCCAGCCACCTGCGTATCGAATTTGAGAATCAACGACTGCGCGCCGAAAACGAGCGCCAGCGACAGGAGCTGGAGAAACTGAACAACCGCGTCGAAAAGGTTGAAGACACGTCGCGGAAGCTTGCCGAGAAATCCGGCGTCGTCGAGCAGCCCAACCCGCCCGGCACCGGCGGCCCGGCTCTGCCTTTGGACGAGATGGGCCTCGCGACTCTCACCGCGAAGATGGGTCGGCTTGAGGAAGATCTACGCGCTTACGAGGCGATTCTGCGCCAACGCGGCTACACTCCGACCGTATGGCCGGTCGAAGGAACGCTCGAGGGCGGCTTCGGCGGGCGCCGCAACCCATTCGGCGGCTACGGATACGAGTTTCATTCCGGGCAGGACATCGAGGCGGCGTGGGGCGCACCGGTCGTTGCCGGCGCCAGCGGTATAGTCTCCTTTGTTGGCTGGCAGAATGGTTACGGACAGCTCGTCGTCGTCGATCACGGTGGTGGTCTAACTACTCGCTACGGTCACCTGTCGCACATTGATGTCGAGGTCAATCAAACCGTCTCGAGGGCCCAATTACTGGGCAAAGTGGGCTCAACCGGGCGATCCACTGGTCCACACCTCCATTATGAAGTTCGCATAAACGATCAGGCAGTCAATCCACTGCCCTATCTGCTGTTGAGCAATAAAGCAGCCACTGCTTTGCCGGCGAATTAAGATGAAATAAAACAGGGTAGGCTGGCTAACCTGAGGTATCGCTTTAATTTAGGAGAGATACGAAAACACATTCTTGCTTGACAGGTTTGTGAACTTCGCCTAATATGCGCCGTCGTTCGTGCAGGGACAGCAGTTCCGAGCCCAGCATTCCGATCCACAAGCATTAAGAAATGAGTTTTGCTAGTTCTGCCCCCGTAGTCTGTGCATGTTGAATGGCGCTCCCCGCGCTTTTCACCATGCATTTTTTGTTGGTTGTGTGTTTCCGTCTAGCACCACTTCAAGGTGCGACCCGGCTCACAAGCATTAACCTTGGTACGATGCTCCCATGGCTTCGTGTCCGTTTTACCGAATCGTTAGGAGGATTCGTTGTTATGTCTAGAATAACCGGTAAGGTCAAGTGGTTTAACAATTCGAAGGGTTATGGTTTTATCGAGCAGCCTGGCTCTTCGGACATTTTCGTTCACTATAGCGCCATTCAGGGCGACGGCTTTAAGACCCTCGAAGAGGGTCAGGAAGTCGAGTTTGAGGTTACGCAAGGGCCAAAGGGACCTCAGGCTGAAAAAGTTACGAAGATGTAGTGTCTCCCCGGCTTGCTTTTGCAAAGCCACTGACTTGCTTCCGGTCACGGGTCCGGTAAGCTCACAAAAAGAAAAGGCGACCATGTGCGGGTCGCCTTTTTCTTTTTTATGGTCCTGTTAATCCTGTCTACTCGGCTCTCGCCTTGAAGCTCACATGCCCGTCTTCAACCGTCACTGAAAACCGCACCCGATCACAACCGCGCTGCTGCTTGATTCCATCAGCCTTCGACGCAATCAATCGATGAAACTTCGGAAACGAAAGATCTTCCGTCGGCTCGCCACAATGCCTTTTCGCTTCGATTAACGAGTTGTAGAGGTTCTTAACGAGCTCGACTTCGTGATGCGCATCAAGACAAACAACCGAGATGGGCTCGACTTTGGTCTCAGCAGCTTCCTTCTTCACACTTGCTCGATGGGCCGAAACCGCATCGCGACCTTCTTCACGTCCCTGCATCGTGCGCCGCCAGAGATCTCGAAACGCGTTGTAACGTGCGGAAAGCGAGTTGAAGCGATAACGTTGTGCGTAAGTTAACGTGCGGTCGTCGGCGAGCCGTTTGAGCAGAGTCTCGACGCGTCCTTTGGTGTCGTATGGTGGCCGCTTCGCGCCCCCGTTGAAGAAAATGTCAAACTCGATGCGTAAATGACGGATGTCATCTTCCAGCCGCGTGAGTTGCTGGTCAACGGTCGGCTGGTTCTCGCCGGCACCGAATTTGTTCTTGGACTGTACCTGTAACTTCGACCTGAGCAGTTTGTTATCGCGTAGTCCCACGAATGATTCTCCTGGACGAGGAAGTGTGGCGGGGGCGTCGATGATGCAGACGCGATTTCAGTCTAGGGGTGCAAAAGGTATGTGTCAATAGACAGGATTTACACGACTTTTCAGGATTGACATGTAAATCCTGTAGAATCCTGTAAATCCTGTCTACAAACGAACATGTCGAATCTCAATGACAACCTGCGTCACGTACCGTCAGTGGACCAGCTTCTGCGCACTGGCGCGGGCCGGGAGCTACGCGAGCGTGTGGGGACCAGAAGAGCGACCAACATCGCGCGCTCAGTGATTGCCGAGGTTCGCGCCTCGCTCCGTGATGGCTCCGCACAAGTGACCAGCAATGGTCTGCTTGCTGAAGCGATCCAGCGCATGGAAGCCACAGCGCAACGTGAAACCCAGTCCGGAATCAAAGCCGTAATCAACGCCACCGGCGTTCTGCTCCACACAAATCTGGGCCGCGCCCCGTTGTCGCACGCAGCACGTGAAGCGATCAACGAAGCCGCGCGCTATTGTTCACTGGAATATGACCTCGAGAGTGGCGCGCGTGGTGGTCGAGGAACGCGTGTCGAGTCGCTCCTGCGAGATCTGACGGGTGCGGAAGACGCTTTGGTCGTAAACAACTGCGCCGCCGCAGCGCTCCTGATTCTTAAAGTGCTTGCCGGCGAAGGTGAGACGATCGTCTCGCGGGGAGAGCTCGTCGAGATTGGCGGCGACTTTCGTGTACCCGACGTGATGGCCAGCTCAGGCACGCGCATGGTTGAAGTGGGAACGACAAATCGAACTCACTTGCACGATTACCAGCGCGCGATCAACACGAATACGCGGCTGATCATGCGTGTACACCCGTCAAACTATCGCGTCGTGGGCTTCGCGAGCTCGCCTGAGCGGGCCGAGCTCGCCGACCTGGCGCACGAGGCGGGATTGCCGCTCTATGAAGACGGCGGTTCGGGCCAGCTCGATGATTTGCGCAAGTACGGCGTGGTTGACGAGCCGATCGTACGTGAGATCATCGAGAGCGGGGTTGATGTAGTTTCGTTTAGTGGCGACAAGCTACTCGGCTCAGCGCAGGCGGGATTGATCGTGGGGAAGCAGTCGATCGTTTCGCGGCTGCGCAAGCATCCGCTCTATCGCGCGCTTCGTAGCGACAAGCTGAGACTCGCAGCACTGGAGGCGACGCTGGTTTCACATCAACGAGATGTTGCGGAAACGGAAGTGCCGCTAATACAAATGCTGTCCGTTACCGCCGACGAACTTGAGCGGCGCGCTCAAAATGTAATCGAAGGCCTGAATGTCGAGTTGTTAGCAGGCGAATCAGCCCTGGGCGGCGGCGCCGGGCCAACCTCGACGTTCCCAACAACCCTCATCGCCATCACGCATTCAGACAAGTCAGCCCAGGAGATCGAGCACGAGCTGCGCAACTATTCCCCACCCATCATCGCCCGCATCTCCGAAGGCAAAGTCCTCATGGATTTACGCACAGTCTTCGACGACCAACTCCCCGCGATTCGCGCTGCCCTGGCTACGATCTGTAAATAATCCGTGTAATCCGTGGTTAAACACCGTATAATCCTCACGGCGTTTGGATATTCTCCTGCCGGCACTCACGCCTTGATCAGAACAAAAACCGTAAAGTTCATTTTCGCAACCGCGATCGGCATCCTTGCCGGCGTGATGGGCTTTGTTTTCCTGGAGCTGGATGCTATCCCCACCGCCTGTTTAATCGCCGCCAGCGGTCTTCTCAGTTTGTTCCTCATCCATGTGAATGGACTCTGGTCAATCGATCGCAAGTTAGTGCGGTCACTCTTCAACTCTTCAATCGCGAAGAGTGATTCAAGCGTGAACGCAAACGGGCGGTTAGCGAGCGGCCTCAAGCTGCTGAACACCGTCCTGCCGCTCAACGAAGCAGTCGTGTTCCGCTGCGATGACTCCGAAGGGCTTCAAAGCGTAGTCCGTTACAAGGTCCCTGCACCCAATCCACAGGATCCGCGCCGGAACGCTGTCTGGCGCGAAGGCATCAAGCTCTGCCAGCGTGCCGCATCAACCGGCGAGATCGTGAGTCAAACAACGTCCGTCGCCGTTCCCCTGCTTCACGAAAGCGAGACTGCAGGCGTGCTGCTGATCCGGCTCGCGTCCGAATTTTCCGCTGACGATGCACCTTTGCTGCGCGCAGTCGGTTCGCAGTTCGCTCGCAATCTCGAGCGTGAGAGCTTCACTCACAATGCGGTGCGCACCGAGGCGCTCAGTTTCTTTTCACAAAGCAGCAGCAAGAGAAAGCTGGATGCTCTCAACGTTTTGAAAGCAGTTACAGTCGAGCAGCGCTGTGAAGCTAGCACTCTCACGCACATCGACGACGGTGTAGCGATCGCATATCTCGACGGCACGCTCGCACTCGTCAATCCCACGCTCATGACTTTTGCGGGACTCACGCGCGAGCAAGTGTTGAAAATGGATCTCTTCGACTTGCTCAACAAGTTTCGCACAGACGTCTTCGACGAACCGGAGATCGCTGTGCGACGTGTGTTGCAAAGCGGCGTCGAGTACGAAGGCGAGCTCAACTTCGAAGCGAAGAGCCAGATTTTGAATCTTCGCATTTCATTGCTTCGCGAGAACGCAGACGAGCCGATTGGCATCGCTTTGTATGTCAAAGATCTGACCGCGACGAAAGAATATGAAAAGTTGAAGAGCGACATGATCTCGCTGATGTCGCACGAGCTGCGCACGCCGCTCACGAGTATCAACGGCTTTGCAGAGTTGTTGACTGCCGATGAAAACATTCCCGCGCAGGCCCGTGAGTTTGTCTCGATCATCGCAAACGAGTCGCAGCGCATGTCGCGGATGATCAATACATTTCTTTCCGTGACGCAGTTGCAGCGCAAGGACAAACAGGAAGTGCTGAAGATTCCGCTGCGCCTCGACGAAGTAGTGCGCGAGACGATCACATCGCTACAACCAGTGGCGAAGAAAAAACGCATTCGCTTAATCGAGCAACCGGCCCATCGCATTCCGCCAGTCGCGGCAGACAAAAGCCTGATCACGCAGGCTGTGAAGAATCTTCTGAACAACGCGATCAAATACAGTCCGGAGCGAACCACGGTCACGGTTTCGACGGCGCTCGAAGCTGAAAGCGTGCGTGTGTGTGTTGAAGATCGTGGTTTTGGTATTCCGGCTGAAGCGAAGGAACGCGTCTGGGACAAGTTCTATCGCGTCGTTCGTGAAGGACAGGAAAAGGACGAAGAGTCTACGGGTTTGGGCCTCTCGTTTGTGCGCGAAGTGGTCGAGCAACACGGCGGGCGAGTCGATCTCGATTCGGAAGAAGGACGCGGCTCGAAGTTCAGTTTCACACTGCCGAGATTATGAGCTTACTTGTTGATAGTGCCGCGACACGTGCTTGCGCCGCAGATACAACGCTTGTCGTCAGAATGCAGGGTTGACTCGTAATCGATCGTGATCTCTTCGCCGGGTTCGATGTCGCGCAAGGCGATGAAGAGAATGTGATCGTACAGAATCTGCATGAACGCGTTTGGCGTGCACGAGTGATTGATGTAGTGAGTGCCATTGCCGCCGCGGCTTCCGTCGAGACTCCAGCGACTATTCACCTCACAAATTCGCAGCATCTTCCGGTGCGCACGGCGACGAGCTTCGGCGTTACTGATCTTCTCGCCGGTGTACTCCGCGATCTTGTGTCGTCGCTTGAATGGCAGCGTGGCGAAGCAGCCTCTGCCGTGGATCGACGAAGGTTTGATGGCGAGGCCGGGAGCAAGCTTCAGCATCATCGGCAAGCTGGTTACTTCATTTTAAAGGTACGAGCGATGAGATCGGTTTGATTGCGTATACGACTGAGTTTGTCGCGCAGACCGGTGAAGCGCAGCGCATAGATGGTGCGGCTGTCGGCCTGCAAATAATAGGTGCGTCCCAGCATTGGTTTGCCGGTCCTGACAAACTCGTATGACATCGTGACGCCGTCGAGTCTGCCGTTGAACGTTTCCGTCTTGCCATCGACGAAACCGGGCAGGAACCTGAGTGTGAGATCCTGATCGCGACGCGCGAGATCAGTGGCCGAGGTGCCGGCTTCCACGACTTCTTTACGGATAGTCAGATAGCCGTCGAGACGATCACCATAAACAAACTCCGGATGTCCGCGACCGGTATCGGGATCGACAATGGCGCGCCAGGTTGCTGAAGGGATTTCGAAGGTGTAGTCGACCTTGTCGTGCGTATAGAGTTGTTGCGCCAGCGCGGCTGGCGCCAGCGCGGCAAACAGAAGAACCAAAACAGAAGCTAAAACTCGACGCATTTTCCCTCCAACATGTAGCAACGCTATTTTATTTCTCTATCAACAGATTACACAGATTGTTGAATAGAATCAGTGTAATCTGTGGATGAAAACGGCAGTCACCACGTTGTATTACTCGACCAGGACCTATTCAACCTCCGCGATGACGGCCTTCTGCATCGCAATCAGCGCTTCGATTCCGCGTACGCCAAGCGCCACCATCTCGTCCATTTGCGCACGGCTGAACGGCTCACGCTCGGCCGTTCCCTGAAGCTCGATAAACCTGCCGTCGTCCGTACACACGATATTCATATCAACTTCGGCACGCGAGTCTTCGTCGTACTTCAGATCGAGCAGCGGCGTGTTTCCGACGATGCCGACGCTAACTGCCGCGACCTGATTAACCACCAGCGGCCTCGTGATTTTTCCTGACTTGATCAGGTGGCGACTCGCGAGCGCAAACGCAACGTAAGCGCCTGTTATCGCAGCGGTGCGCGTACCGCCATCGGCTTGCAGGACATCACAGTCGATCGTGATCGTGCGTTCAGCGAGGGCTTTCATGTCCGCGACTGCGCGCAAACTACGACCGATCAATCGCTGTATCTCGTGCGTGCGGCCGGATGGTCCACCACGACCGATCTCACGGCCGGTGCGCGTTTGTGTTGCCCGCGGCAACATTGCGTACTCGGCAGTCAGCCATCCCTGACCCGTGTTTCTCAGAAACGGCGGGACGCGGTCTTCAAGAGACGCGGCACAAACCACCCGCGTGTTTCCCATCTCGATCAGCACGGAGCCTTCTGCGTACGGCAGGAAGCCCGGCGTGATTCGTGCCGGACGCAGCTCGTCGGGAGCGCGTCCGTCAGTGCGTTCGAAGCTCATCGTGTCCCCAAATCTCTACGGCTTCTAGAATGGAAGGAGCAGATCCTAAGAATCTTTCGGCTACTTTAGCAAATCTTTCGGCAGCATCGGTCACATAAAAGTGGTCTAAGTCATCACAGAGTTGGCGTTCCTGGTAAAGACCGAGCGCGTCTTCGTGTGTTAGGTCTGAGCTTTCGAGCAATGATTCGACGTCGCGCGCGGTCGCGTCGCCTGAATCAATGAGCTTCACTTCTCGGCCTATTGTTTCGCTGATCACTTCGCGAAGAATCGGGTAATGCGTGCAGCCGAGGACCAGAGCGACTGGCGGCGCGGCAGTGAAGTCGTGCAGATAATCACGCGCGACGGTGCGTGCGACATCCGAGTCAGCCCAGCCCTCCTCGGCTAAGGGAACAAATAAAGGACAGGCGCGCTCGATTACCTCGCCTTTCGCACCCATCGCCGCGATCGCTTTCGCGTAGGCGTGGCTTTGAACGGTTGCTTCAGTGGCTATGACGCCGATCGTCGCGTCTTGTGCGATTTCGACAGCGGCGCGCGAACCAGGCTCGATCACGCCGATGACCGGGACTTTGATCTTTCTGCGGATCGCGGGAAGTGCAAGTGCGGAAGCAGTGTTGCAGGCGACGACGAGCAACTTGATTCCGTGTGCTTCGAGGAATCTGGAGTTCTCGACTGCGTAACGTTCCACGGTTGCGAGTGACTTTGTGCCGTACGGAACGCGCGCGGTGTCGCCGAGATAGACGAAGCGCTCGTTAGGCAGACGTTCGTGCAGGGCTTTGTAGACTGTTAGTCCGCCAACGCCGCTGTCGAAGATGCCGATGGGAAGGTTGCGGTCCAAGTGCGCGTTGGCCTATGCGAAGATCTCTGAGACTTTTACGCGAAAGCCGGGTACCGTGTCGTCGACGAATTCGTCTGTCTCGTGAAGCATTCTTCTATTGTCGAGTGATGAAACTACTTCAACGGTTCGAGTTCGAGGGTCCACAAGCCAAACTGAGCGGGTGCCTGTCCCTAACCACAATGCCAATTTGCGCTCAACGTAACCTCTTCTGTCTCCCGGAGACAACACCTCGACGGCAAGATCCGGTGGACCGGAATGATAACCCTCCGGACTCAGGCTAATACGATCCTGGGCGACAAATGAAACGTCGGGAGCCAGAACGGTATCGGGATCACTTTCCAGTTTGTAGCCGCCTTCAGTGCCAATCATGCCGAGCCGATTAGCTTTCACGTATTGTCCCAAAATTATCGTGAGGTTAGCGCAGACCCGCATGTGTTCGTACTTTGCAGGAGGCATCGTGAGGAGTACTCCTTTTATAAGTTGGTGACGATTTGAGTCGTCGTCTAATTTCCCTAATTCTTGTGCGGTCATTAAGTGAGTTATCGTACTCATATCTTTGTCTCTGGGCCATTCGATGGGAGTGAGGGCTCCCGCATTTCTGATTTGGTGGAGGCGCCGAGAATTGAACTCGGATCCAAAAACCAACGCCGAAGGAATCTACATGCTTAGTCGCTTCTCTTTCTCGTCAGGCGAACCTGACAAATTTCACTCAATGTCGAGTCAGTGAAGCGACAAGACCTCGACACGAGCTAGTCCGGCTTTATCTCGCCCACACTCACGGACCGAAAGTGCGGGCCAGCTCATCTGAGTGACATCTCCCTCCGCGCGCATGAGCAACTTGCGGCGAGACGCTCGGTGCTTAATTAGGCAGCGAGAGCCAATTCGTTATTGGCAGTTGTGTTTCCCTACGCGTTTTAACGAGCTGCATAAGGTAGCCCGGCATGCATCGCGACGACCGTTCAGGTTCCTGTCGAAGCCTGTCGCCCCCATTTGCGAGCCTGAGCATTATAACCGTCCCGGAAAAAAGCTCAAAAAGCTCGACAAGCTGCGCTTTGATGCGCCTCGCCATCCAATGCGTTTGTGCCTTTTGTGCGTTTTTGCGGCATAATTCTCTCTTCTGTGGCTACCCACGTTGCCCGCACGTCCCCGGCCGAGGCAAGTTGTTTTAGGAGAAATTTAACTCATGGCTGCTAATCATTCGAAATATTCGCCGACAGCAATCATCAACACGCCTCCTGAACAACGCAGGCACCTGCTCGCGCGGCTCTGGCTGCCGACCGTCCTGCTCCTGGCACTTGCCGCAGGCGGACTGACCGGCATCATCGCTGCCTACGAGCTGAACTACTCGCGCGCCGCAAACGAAGTCGCAGCCCTCGCGACGTATCGTCCCAGTGTCGTAACGCGGGTTTACGCTGACGACGGCGAGACAGTCATCGGCGAGTTTGCACTCGAGAAAAGAATTCCACTCAAATACGAAGAGATTCCGCAAGTACTGAAAAATGCGATCCTCGCGGTCGAGGACGTGCGCTTCTACGATCACATCGGCATCGACCCCATTCGAATCATGGGCGCCGCGTGGAAGAACATCACCACCGACAAAATCGAAGGTGGCTCGACGTTAACGCAGCAGCTCACGAAGAACCTGTTTCTCTCGAAAGAGCAAACCTACACACGCAAAGTTAACGAGTGGATTCTGGCGCTCCAGATCGAGCGGTATTACACGAAGAACCAGATCATGGAGCTCTACACGAACCACATGTTTCTCGGCGCAAACGCCTACGGCATGGAGGCCGGAGCCGAAACATACTTCGGTAAACAGGCAAAAGATCTGACCCTCGCCGAAGCAGCTCTGCTCGCCGGCATTCCCAAAGCTCCCAGCGATTATTCACCAACATCGAATCCGGCAAAGGCCAAAGAGCGACGCGATCTCGTGCTTGATCTGATGGCAAAGAACGGATTTGCGAGCCAGTCAGAAGTCGACGCAGCAAAGGCGAAACCGATTCAACTCGCTGACACTGCTTACTACCAGTCGCAGCGCAAATCGTCTCCATTCGATTATCCGGTTGAGTACATTCGCCAGGAGCTCGAAGACAAGTACACGACTCGCGTCGCCCAGGGTGGTCTTGCCGTCTACACCAGCATCAACGTCGAAGCGCAGAAGAAAGCTTACGAAACACTGCGCGCCGGTTTGAGAAATTACGACCGCACACACACCTCCTGGCGCTCGAACTACACGATGATCCCGACGACCGTCAACAACGGTGAAGGACCAGCAACCACACAGGAGCTCAACAACTACAAGCACCCTGATTGGTACGGTAACGACTACGAACCCGGCCGCCACCTGATGGGCGTGATCATGAAAGTCGATCGCGCCCGCAACGAAGCTTCCGTGCGCTTCGGCAACTACACGGCCACCGTGACCGTAGCCGATATGGGTTGGGGTAAACGCCAACCAGCCAGCGAATTCAAAAACGGTCATCTCGCGGAGTTTGGCATCAAGGAAGTTGATGAAAAAGACCGGCGATTAAAAGTCGAGCTGTCGCAAGTTCCGGCCGTGCAGGGTGCGATGATGACGCTCAACGCGAAGACCGGCGAGATCATCACGATGGTTGGTGGTTACGATTTCTACACCAACAAATTCAACAACGTCACGCAAGCTTATCGACAGACCGGTTCGTGCTTTAAACCGTTCATCTACACTGCGGCAGTCGAGTGGGGCATGACTCCGGAAACGCCCGTCAGCGGCGCGCCGATCAGTATTGGCGACTGGCAACCACACAACTACGACGGCTCGCTTGGCAGCGGCGACATGCCGTTGAAGACCGCACTCGCGAAGTCTATGAACATTCCCGCCGTGCACCTGCTGCAAACGGTCGGGATTCAAACCGGCTCGCAGATGGTTCGACGTTTCGGTATCAAAGTTCCGATGTCGCCGTATTTACCGTCAGCGCTCGGTGCGACTGAAGTGCCACTCGATCAAATGGTCTCTGCATATTCAGCGTTTCCGAACAAAGGAATCCGTGTCGAGCCACATTTGATTCGCAATGTTCTCGATCGCGACGGCGCCGCTCTCGAGGAGTGGGAACGAACTACGTACAAGGTGATGAACCAGTACGTCGCATTGACGATGGTGTCGATGATGCGCGGTGTCGTCACGGGGGGAACGGCGACGCTGGCCAGCACTTTACCGCATCCGGTCGCCGGCAAAACCGGCACCGTCAACGATCACACAGACGTCTGGTTCATCGGCTACACGCCGACTTACGTCACCGGCGTTTGGATGGGTTATCCCGGCAAGAAGAAACCACTCGGCAACGACATGACCGGCGGCAAGGGCGCGCTGCCGATGTTTGTCGACTTCATGAAGACGTTTTTGAAGGACAAGGAAAAGGAAGAGTTTCCGAAAGCTCCGGAGATGCCGGAAGACATGCGCGAGCTTTTCCGCCAGCGCCAGCGTGAGCTTGCGGCTGAGCGCGCCGAGCTGGCGGCTGAATCAAAGACTGACGAAGACGATGAATTACCCGCCGGCACTACTGAGCCAAAACTGGAACAGGTGACACTCCCGCCACCGCCCAAGGCTGACGCTGACGACCAACCTAAGTCACAACCGAAAGCCGAGACCGCAACGCCCAAAGTCGAAGCGCCTCCTCCTCCTGCTACTCGACCACGCGAGGCTGAACCCGCGAAGAAAAAAGGCAAGAAGGGCGACGGCGAACCGTAGCCACAAAAAGGCACAAAGTTTTACCACAAAAACACAAATTCAGCAGTTCTCTTGTGACTTTTGTGCCTTTTTGTGGCTAAAATTAGCGTTCGCGAATCTCCCAAATTTTAATTAGATTGGAATGCCAAAGTTATGCGCGACTTGATCGTTCGTAGTATCGTGCTGCTCATTGCTGTCACTATGCTTGCTAACACCACCACCAACACATCACATGCAGTGACGGAAGACAATCCACTGCTCGCAAAATGGGAAGGCCCTTATGGCGGCATTCCACCGTTTGATCGCGTGCAGATCCCGCTTTTTAAGCCGGCGCTCGAAGCGGCTATGGCCGAGCAGCTCGCGGAGATCCAGCGCATCGCTAACGATCCGGCGCCACCCGATTTCGAAAACACGATCGTCGCTCTTGAACGCTCGGGAGAGTCGCTTGATCGTGTCAGCACGCTCTATGGAGTCTGGGGAGCGACAATGAGTACGCCGGATTACCAGGCAGTGCAGCGCGAGATGGCGCCACGACTTGCCGCCTTCAGCGATCAGATCACGCAGAACGAAGCGCTCTTCAAACGAATCGAAGCGGTTTACAACTCGCCGGCGAAAGCGAAGATGACGCCGGAACAGCAGCGCCTCGCCTGGCTCTACTACACAAATTTCGTTCGTGCCGGCGCGCGTCTCAGTCCTGAAGCGAAGAAACGGCTATCGCAGATCAACCAGCAGCTCGCCGGACTCTTTACAAAGTTCAGCCAGAACGTGCTCGCGGAAGAAACCGATCAATTCATCGTGCTGAAGAGCGAAGAAGAATTGGCAGGACTGCCGCAGTCGCTTCGTGACGCTGCGGCCGCCGCTGCTGAATCGAAGAAGCAACCGGGCACGTGGGTGATCATGAACACGCGCTCGTCCATCGATCCGTTTTTGACTTACTCCGATCGTCGCGACTTGCGTGAAAAAGCGTGGCGCATGTTCATCAACCGCGGCGACAACGGCGGTGAGCACGACAACAACGCGATCATCACTCAGATTCTCCAGTTGCGCGCCGAACGCGCCAAACTCCTCGGCTATAAAACACACGCCCACTGGCGTCTCGAAAACTCGATGGCCAAGACGCCAGAAAAAGCGATGGAGTTGATGGAAGCCGTCTGGAAACCCGCGGTCGCGCGCGTACACGAGGAAGTAGCAGACATGCAGGCACTCGCCGACAAAGAAGGCGCGAAGATCAAGATCGAGCCGTGGGACTATCGCTATTACATGGAGAAAGTCCGCAAGGCGAAATTCGACCTCGACCAGAATGAAGTGAAGCCTTATCTCCAGCTCGAAAAGTTGCGCGAAGGCATCTTCTGCGTTGCCGGCGAGCTCTTCAATTTCAACTTCACGCCGGTCACAAACGTTCCCGTCGCGCATCCGGACATCCGCGTCTGGGAAGTGACTGACAAGACTTCCAAAAAGCACATCGGTCTGT
>DATHTI010000375.1:0-5144 GCA_035463335.1 Pyrinomonadaceae bacterium
GCGGCCATATTTGCGTAGTTGTTCTCGTAGTAACCCGGCCGCAGCTTGTTATCGTAAGTCGATTCCGACATTACCTTCTTCATCAACTTGAGCAACTTCTCCGCGTCGTCGTAACGATTCTGTTGCAGGTACGCGTACATCAGCCAGTGCAGGCTGTGATAATCGCGCACGCTCAGCGAAAGGTTCTTGCGCTTCATCCACGCATCAGACGACTCCCACGCCGCCTCATTCGACGCCGCAGTTTCCGGCCACATTCCGAGCTGGAGAAATATGTGCGACGGCATGTGACGCGCGTGATGTGCTTCCGGCGCGATGCTCGCGTAACGGCGTGCGGCGGGGAGCGCAAGAATCGCGTGATCGGGATCGTCGAACGCATGAATGATGTAGTGCGCGGCACCCGGATGGTTCGGATTTTTCTGGTAGACATCGAGTGCGATGGCGCCTGCTTTGGCCTGCAAGCGGTAACCTTTCGCACCGCCGGTCATGCCAAGCAGTGACAACGAGTAGAACGCTGCCGCGTCCAGATCTTCCGGATAGGCGAGATAGATCTTCTGCATCGCGGCTGAGTACGCAGCGTCACGCGCGCGTTTATCGCCTTCACCATAAAGCACACGAACCGCGGCGATGTAAGCTCGCTCGCGATCCGTCAGCTTCGGCGTTTCTTTCAGCTTCGTAAGCACCTGGCGCGCGGTGGCAAGATCCTGTTCCGACCAGAGCGGGTGATTGTAGGTCATCGCCTCACCCCAGTAGCCCATCGCGAAATCCGGATCGACTTTCGTCGCCTCACGAAACGCTTCGAGCGCTTCCTCATACCAGAACGAGTGCAACGCTGCGAGCCCGCGCAGAAAATGCCCCTGCGCTTCCTTCGATCCAGACGTTGGAAACTCAACCCTGCCGAGTTGCGACTCCTGCGCCCTGACACTTAACGCCAACCCCAGAATTGCTACGAGAACTAACAACCGCTTCATAATCAAACCTCAATCCGTGAGTGAAATCCGTGGAAATCTGTGGCTACTTCTTACCGATCGCATACAAGTGCGTCGAGGTCCGAATGAAGATCTGCCCGTCTGAGATCGCCGGCGAGCTGAGCACATAATCACCCAGCGGATTCTCAGCCAGGACTTCGAACTTCGGTCCAGCCGCCACCACCGTCGTCAGTCCATCTTCATTCGTGATGTAGATCTTGCCATCAGCAAGCACAGGCGAGCCGCTATAAGTCCCCGGCTTGATACGTTGGTTCGCGTAGACTTCGGCGCCTGTCTTCGCATCCAGACAAAACATGATGCCGCGATCGTTTACTACATAAAAATACTTGCCGTCAGTAACAGGCGTCGGCACGTCAGGTCCATTGACGGTAGACCACAGCACATGCGAACTCGTGATGTCGCCACGACCGCCCGCCTTCAACGCCAGCAAAGGTTTAACTCGCGTCGGCGCGTAGATGATGTTGTCAAAGATGATCGGCGACGCGACGATGCGATACATCGGACTGTTATCCGGGTTGAGACCATTTGCACGCCAGAGCTCTTTGCCCGTTGCCGGATCGTGACCAGTGACACAATCGCCGCCCGTGATCACGATCTCCGTCGTCTTCCCGTAACGCAGCAGTCCCGGTGTGGTGTAAGAATCAGGCGACTCACGAATCGCATTCGTCGGCCGATCGACTTTCCACAACGTCTTCCCGTTCTTTTTGTCGATGCGCATCACGTACGACGGCTCGTCAGTCTTCATGCCGTGCAGCACCTGAACGTAAAGCGAGTCTTCGTGGAGGAGCGGTGACGAAGCGTAGCCCCAGTTCAGTCCAAACTCGCCGTACTCTTTCTGAATGTCCCTGGTCCAAAGCTCCTTGCCGCTGAAGTCGAAGCCTTTGAGGATGCCGGTTCCGGTCATCACGTAAACGCTGCGCCCGTCAGTCACTGGCGAAGGCGACGACATGTTGTGTTTGCGCATCTTCACGTTGCCGGCGCCGAGTGGCTTCTTCCAGAGGACTTCGCCGTTCGATTTGTTGAGGCACCAGATGGAGAGATTGTCTCCCTCCGCAACGTTCAGAAAGATGCGATCGCGCCAGATGATTGGCGTCGAGCCGCTGGCGCCGGGCATCGGCACTTTCCAGGAGACGTTCTCTTCAGCGGTCCATTTAACGGGCAGGTTCTTTTCGTTGCTGACGCCGTTGAGACTTGGACCACGCCATTGCGGCCAGTTATCGGCACGGATTACTGTAAACGAGACGAATAAAAGAGCTATGACTCCCACACATCGCTTCATGGTTTCCTCCACTTTTTAACCACAGATTACACGGATTTTAACTTAGATCTAATGCGGTGATGGTGCGCCGGTCGCGCAAGTATAGCTTCGTACCGACAAGCGTCGGCACAGTCCAGGCGAGGTTTTTCAAAACACTCACCTTCGAGATCACTTTCAATTCTGTTGGTGTTGCAGTTGCGAGAGCAAGATTGCCGTCTTCGTCTAAAATAATCAACTTCCCGTCGGCGAGAAGGAAGTTGCTTTTCGGAAACGTGCGGTCCTGGTATGCGATCTCGCCGGTCTTGACGTTTACTGCCGCAAAGAATGCTGGTCCAAAGTCGCCGCTCGATCCGTAGACGTAATCACCAATGCGGATGGCCGTGCCGTGATGCACGCGCATACGGCGATGAAACCAGAGCTCTTCAGCCGTCGTCTTTCCATCTTTTTGCGTTAGCTTCAACACACGGCTGCCGCCGCTGTACGCAGACGAGATGAAGAGCAGGGTGTCGTTGCCCCACACCGGCATCGTGATATTCAGTCCCCATTCGGTGACGTGCGGGTGACTCCAAAGCAGGTTGCCGTTGTTCGGGTCGATACCGGCGACGACCGTGCCGAGGAACGCGACCAGTTGTTCCTGGCCATCGACGTTGATGAGGATGGGCGACGAGGGCGACATGTCGAGCGATCCGTTCTTCCAGGCGACGCTTCCGTCTTTCTGGTTAAACGCGATGAGCGTTTGGTTTTGACCGCCGCCGAGCGTGAGGATGATCGTGTTTTTGTAAGCGATGGGGCTGCACGAGTAACCACGATCCATCTTTCTGCCACCGTGGTCTTTCCAGAGATCCTGTGACCACGCTACTTTGCCGGTTTTCTTATCGAGCGCGAAGAGTTTGCCGGTGGCGCCGACAGTGTAGAGCAGGTCGCCGATGAGTAGCGGGGTGGAGTGTGGTCCAACGCCAGCCTCGTAATTCATGCCTGCTTGTGGCGCGTCGTATTTGTATTCCCAGATCGTTTTGCCGGTGTCGGCTGCAAGCGCGATTACGATTTCCTGATCGCCAACGCTGTACATCGTGTAAAGCGTGTTGCCACTCGCGAGGATGGCGGAGTGGCCGGCGCCGAGCGGCCGGGTCCAGAGTTGTTTTGGACCAGTCGCGGGCCACGCGGCCGCGAGGCCTTTTGAGGTGGTAGTAAAGTCGCGTCTTGGGCCACCCCATTGCGACCAGTCAGACTGGGATTGGGCATCTACGAAGATCCCGGAGATCAAAAGGGAAGCTAAAACCCACTTAATAATTCGCATGGCTGCTCCTTTTTAACCACAGATTACACGGATTATTCGGCCCGTAGTGATGGCAGCAGTGGCGAGCGCAGCGCGGCGAGCGTGGCCACGAGCGACGCGGTCGCGCCTGAAAGCAAAACCGCCAACAGCAACAGACCGAGCGAGATGTTTGGAAGCCTGCCCCCGCGCTCGAAAAGCACGGGCGCAATCGCGAGCAGAGCGCAGATAAATCCCACCGCCAGACCCAGCATCAGCATCAGCACGTTTTCCGTAATCACCATTGCCGCGAAATGTGAAGAGTTATACCCCACCGCACGCAACAGGGCTAGTTCTTTTCGTCGTTCGAAGACGTTTCTTAGCAGCACCGCGGCCATTCCGAGGGTGCCGAGTGCGAGCCCGAGTCCGCCAAGCATCTGGAACGTCGAGAGATATGTGTTTTCGACGCGATGAAAGTTTGCGAGCCGTTCTTCGGTTGAGACTGCGTCAAAGCCGAAGTCTGAAAGTCGCTCCTCGAGAACAGTGGAGACGGCAGCGGCTTGTTCTCTATTCGGAACATCGACGAGAAACATGCGATAGCCTCCTTCCGACGGGAACAAGCGCAGGAAGTTCTTCTCCGACATCATCAGCTCGCTTTGGAAGATACTGTCTGACAGAGCGGCGACGATGCGGAGCTTCAATGGGCCATTCGCATGGTCCACCGTCATCTCATCACCGACTTTCAAGTGCAGCACATAGGTTAAAGAGTTGGCGTCGCCGATGATGGGCACTGCGCCGTCTTCAAATTGACGATCGAGAAGCAGCCACGGATTGTTTTTCTCTTCGTTCGTGCCGGCGAGCGAGCTCTGAAATGAGAAGCGGTTGTCGCGAATGAATGATTCGGGTGGCGCAACGATCTTCGGGTTGCGTGGTTGATAGAGATTGAGACAGCTTGTGTCGTCGCCGGGACGAACGCGGAGACTCACAAAGCTCAGCTCCTTCAATGTGGCTTCGCTGGTGTTGAGGTTTAATGATTCGCGACCTTCGCTCGTGTTGGGATCGTGGACTACAGGAAGCAACGATTCAGCCAGCAGCGGGTACCCGCCCGTGCCGGACTTACGATCAGCAGCGGCGACACCGGAGCGCCGAAACGAGTCGACGGCGACGATGATGAATGCGGCTGCGGCGATGAGTGTGATGCAAAGGACCGTTCGGCCCGGGCGGTAAGTGGCGTTACGGAAGCCGAGCCGTGCGATGGTCCACCAGCCGGCGCCCTGAATGTGTGTGTGGGCTGGTCGCTTCAGCCAGCGCGAGATGAACCAGACCGCCGCGACGAGAAGTACAACTCCGCCCCCAAAAAAGCCTGCAGCCTGCGGGATCAAACCGAATCCACCTGCTGCCAGCAGTGCTACTCCGATCACGCCCAAGAGAATGCCGGTGAAACCCTTTCTTTGCGCCTTTGCGCCTTTGCGTGAGAAATCATCTTCCAGAAGAGATCCCATTAAGAGACTCTTTGTCGACGCTCTTCCCAATCTCCGTAACGTAAAGAAGATGCACAAAACAGCCGAGAGAACTCCTCCGACAACCCCCACCACCAGCCACAACGGGGACACGTGCAAACGCAAATCCGTCGTGCCAACTGCATCAA
>DATHTI010000376.1:0-3292 GCA_035463335.1 Pyrinomonadaceae bacterium
CGAAGAGCTTGTTCAGGGTCGTCAGCGCACATGAGTGTCTCACCAATTAAAAAGCCGCGGTAACCGGCGTCGTGCAAACGTTGCAGATCGTCGTGGCTCTTTAATCCACTCTCGCTGATCAACAACGCGTCAGCCGGTGCTTCGCGTGCAAGTGAAAGAGACGTATCGAGCGACACTTCAAACGTGCGCAGATCACGATTGTTGACACCGATCAACTTCGAGCCGCACGCAACTGCTCTTTTCATCTCTTCGCTGGTATGAACTTCAACGAGTGCATCCATGTGCAATTCTTCTTCAGCGAGTCGTCTCAGACGCGACAGCAGCTCGTCCTCGAGCGCCGCAACGATCAGCAAAATTGCATCGGCACCAGCCACAGCGGACTCGTAAACCTGAAACTCGTCGATAATAAAATCCTTGCGAAGGACCGGCAGATCCACGCTGGCTTTCACTCGCCTGAGATCATCAAGCGACCCATCAAAGTAATCCTCTTCGGTCAATACAGACATCGCCACCGCGCCACCCGCCTGGTACGCACGCGCAATCTCAATCGGGTTTGCGCCATCGTGGATGATCCCCTTCGAAGGCGATCGCCGCTTGAACTCCGCAATGATATTGATGCCATCCGCCTGCAAAGCACTGCGGAACCTGTGCGAACCTCGCGCCTCACGCAGCCGCTCTCGCTTTTTCGCGATTATTTCCGAAAGCACATTCATCCGTTCAAATCCATCTAATCCGCGGTTACGGGCCACTCGTCGCCTCAATAAGCAACTCCAATTTGCGTCTCGCCTCGCCACTATCGATCGCATGCGCCGCCAGCTTCGCGCCCTCACGCAGATCTGCCGCAGCCCCGCCCAGGACCAGCGCCGCAGCAGCATTCATGATCACCAACGCCCTCGCTTCATCCTTGCGCTCACCTGCTAAAACTCCTCTCACGATCTCGGCATTCGCCTCCGCATCGCCACCCCGCAAGTGCTCGATCGCTCTAACATCAAACCCAAAGTCCCGCGGCGTGATCTCGAAAGACTTCACTTCTCCATTCTGTGCTTCAGCAACATGAGTCTTCCCAGCAAGCGTGATCTCATCCAACCCATCTTCACCATGCACCACCCACGCGCGCTCGGTCCCGAGCCGGGCCAGCACGTGGGCCAGCTTCTCGCGCACGGCCTTGCTCCACACACCGATGATCTGCCGCGGCGCGCCCGCCGGATTACTCAAAGGCCCCAGCAAATTGAACGTTGTATGAATACCAAGCTGTCGCCGGATCCCCGCCACGCGCGCCGTCGCACCGTGATAAAGCGGCGCAAACATGAAGCAGATTCCGATCTCATTCAGCGCGTTTTCCGACACCAGCGGTATTGCCGAAACATTCACACCAAGCGCCGTCAGCAGATCCGCACTTCCCGACTTACTACTCGCTGCGCGGTTGCCATGCTTCGCGACCGGCAGTCCCGCGCCCGCGATCACAAACGCCGCGGCAGTCGAGATGTTGAAAGTCTTCGCACGACTCGATCCGGTTCCCGCAGTGTCGATAAAACACTGGTGCTGCGAAATCACGCGCACCGCGCGCGACCGCAGTCCTTCAGCCATTCCCGTCAACTCATCAACCGTCTCGCCTTTCGCCGCGAGTGCCACCAACGCTCCCGAGATCTGTGCGTCAGTCGCCTCGCGGTCGAGCAACGCCTCGAGCAGCTCGAAAGCCTCGTCGCGGCTCAGGTCCTCACGGCGTACGAGCCTCGCAAGAAATTCACTTAAAGGATGAGTAGCCACAATCTCCTGCTTCTCTTTTTGTGCTTTTTGTGCCTCTTTGTGGCTAAAGCTTTAGAAAGTTGGCGAGCAATTGTTTGCCGTCGGAGGTCAGGATCGATTCGGGATGAAACTGAACGCCCTCGACTTTCAGCTCACGATGACGCAAACCCATGATGATATCGTCTGCGGTGTGGGCCGAAATTTCGAGGCATGACGGCAGTGATTCTCTTTCAACAATCAGCGAATGATATCTACCCGCGAGAAACTGATCGTTCAAACCGGAAAAGATCGTCTTACCGTCGTGACTGACTGGCGATGCCTTACCGTGCATCAACTCAGGCGCGCGCACCACTTTCCCACCAAACGCCTGACCGATCGCCTGGTGGCCCAGGCACACACCGAGCAGCGGGATCTTTCCGGCGAATCGCTGGATCACGTCGAGCGTGATCCCGGCATCGTTTGGAGTTCCTGGTCCAGGCGAGATCACGATCCGCTCCGGGCGTAAACGATGCTCAATCTCTTCGAGCGTAACGCGATCGTTACGACGCACTTCCACCGTCGCGCCCAGCTCCCCTAGATACTGGACGAGGTTGTAAGTGAATGAGTCGTAGTTGTCGATTACTAGGAGCATCACTTAACCACAGATTACACGGATTACTTCTTGCACGGATTAACCACTGCGCGATTGATCTTGACCGGCTTTTCCGGCTTTTCGCCTTCAGCCGGCGCCTGGTTAATCGCGTCAACGAATTCCATCCCTTTCGTCACCGTCCCGAATGCAGCAAAGTTGCTATCGAGATGTGGTGCGGGTGCGACGAGAATGAAGAAGTGTGTCGTCGCGCTGTTCGGCTCGTCAGGGCGCGCCATCGACACGATGCCGCGAACGTGTTTGACGAGTCCCGGCTCATCGGGCAACTTGCGCGACATGCGTTTCGCCAGCGCTTCGCTCCACTTCTCGCTCGTCTGTAGATTGCCACCCTGAATCACAAACCCTTTGACCACTCGACTAAACGTAGTCGTATCGTATGCACCAGTAGCCGAGAGATTCAAAAAGTTTCTCGTTGCCTGGGGCGCGTTCTCGGGCATCATCGCAATCTCGATCGGACCCAGCTCCGTCTCGAGCGTCACACATTGCCCCGCCATCGCTTCAAGAGACGCAGCCTCAAACGGTTCACCCGCAGGCGCCGGCGTCGACGACGCGCGCGCATTCGCCTTCTTCGGCGGCTCAATCTGGTTATTCGACTGCGCCCTCGCCGCCGTTACCAACGCTAAACTCACCAGAATCAGTGCAATCCCATTTCTCATGATTGATCCGCGTAAATCCTGTCTTAAAAATCCGTTATAATCCGTGTTCCGCCATTTCAATCGCACGAAACATTGCCCGCGCTTTGTTCACCGTCTCCGCAAACTCATGCTCCGGTATCGAATCAGCCACAATCCCCGCGCCCGCCTGGACCATCGCCTGCCCATCACGCAAAACAATCGTCCTGATCGCGATGCACGAATCGAGATTGTCAGCATAATCCATATACAACACCGAGCCCGC
>DATHTI010000377.1:0-2492 GCA_035463335.1 Pyrinomonadaceae bacterium
GCATCTTCTCAGTCGGGAGCTTCAACCACACCTTTGTGTCGACGTCCGCTCGGAAATCGGCGGGGGCGCGGGCGATCAGTCGTTGATCGTCAACCGAGAGAAAGACGAAGGTCTCGTTTCCCATCAACTCCGTGACGTAAACACGCGCTTCGATCGCACCGTCCTCGGGTGTCGTTAAAATCTGAATGTGCTCAGGTCGGATTCCGATTGTCACGTCGCCCTTCTCGATGAAATTCATGCTCGGACTGCCCACAAACTCCGCCACAAATCTATTTGCCGGGTGGTTGTAAATGTTCAGCGGTGTGTCGAACTGTTGCAGCCGGCCTTTCTTCATCACCGCGACGCGCGATGCGAGTGTCATCGCTTCCGCTTGATCGTGTGTGACGTAGATTGTCGTCGTTCCGAGCTGGTGTTGCAGACGCTTCAGCTCGCCGCGCATCTGCACGCGCAAACGTGCGTCGAGGTTTGAAAGCGGCTCGTCCATCAAGTACGCACGCGGCTCACGCACGATCGCACGCGCGAGCGCTACACGTTGCCGCTCACCTCCCGACAACTGTCGCGGCTTTCGTTCGAGCAGCGACTCGATCTCCAGCATCTTCGCCACCCGCTGCACACGTTTGGCGCGCTCTGTTTTTTCGATTTTTCTGACGCGCAACGGATAGCCGATGTTCTCGGCGATCGTCATGTGCGGGTAAAGCGCGTAACTCTGAAACACCATCGCCAGATCGCGATGCTGAGTCGGAACGTCGTTGATGCGTTCGCCGTCGATCAGGATATCGCCCGAGGTGGTTGTTTCGAGACCGGCGAGCATGCGCAAGGTCGTCGTCTTGCCACAGCCCGATGGTCCAAGCAGCACGATGAATTCACCGTCACGAATCTCGAGCGACAGATCCTCGACCACGGATGCGCCGCCAAAGGTCTTCGTCACGTTGCGAAACTCGATACCCATTAACCTTTAACTGCTCCCATCGACAGTCCGCGCACGAGATACTTCTGCAACGCGAGCGCGAACACCAGAATCGGAACGATCGCCACGGACGCCGCCGCGCTCATCACGCCCCACTTGATCTCGTATTGCGTCACGCGTCCCGCAATTCCGACCGGCAACGTCATCGCCGCGTCAGTCTGCGTCAACACGAGTGCAAACAAAAACTCGTTCCACGAAACGATTAAACAAAAGACGGCCGTAGCCGCGAGACCGGGCGAGACGAGCGGCAGGACGATGCGAACGAGGGCGCCGAGTCGTGAGTCGCCGTCAACGAGTGCGGCCTCTTCGAGATCGCGCGGCAAGTCGGCGAAGAAACCACGCATCATCCAGACCACGAACGGAAGATTAAATGCAGTGTAGACGATGATCAGCGCTGCACGTGTGTTCAGCAATTGGACGTCGCGCATCATCAGGAAGAGCGGCACAGCAGTGACGATGGCGGGAAACATACGCGTCGAAAGAATCCACAAAGAGAGCCGGCGGTTGAGTTTGAATGGCAGCTCGAACCGCGCAAGCGCGTACGCCGCTAGCGTGCCGATGACCAGCGCGCAGGCTGTTGACGTCACAGCCACGATCGCGCTCGTGAGTAAATATTGAGCGAATGCACGTGTGACGAATGCGTCGTAGTAATGTTCGAGCGTGGGCGTGAAGCTGAACCAAAGCGGCGGGTTGGCAAACTGCTCGACCTCAGTCTTGAACGAGATCGTCAACATCCAGTAAACCGGCGCCAGCGCCGCAATCAGTGCCACAAAAAGGCACAAAAAGCGCAGAATGTTTTTGTGAGTTTTGTGCATTTTTGTGGGCTACGTTTCCTTTGCCTGTAAGAACTTGATGTAGAGCGCGCTGATAATATTCGTGAGCGCGAGCAGCACAAACGACATCGCCGCCGCGTAGCCAAAATCAAAAAACCGAAACGCGGCCCGATAGATGTAAAGACTGATCGTCTCGGTTGCGAAGCCTGGTCCACCTTCCGTAAGAATAAAGATTTGATCAAACACACGCAGCAGATCCATCGTGCGCAACAGCAACACGATCAGGATCGATGGCTTCAACAAAGGCAGCGTGACGTGCCAAAACGTCTGCCAACGGCTCGACCCGTCAATCAGCGCCGCCTCGTAAGGCTCCTGCGGAATCGCCTGCAATCCGGCCAGCAACACGAGAAACACGAACGGAGTCCATTGCCACACGTCAACCGCGATCACAGACAACATTGCGAGCTTCGGCGATGCTGTCCACGTCAAACTCTCCGTGTCGATACCAAACTGTTTCAGTGTTCCGTTAATAGCACCGAAGTTTGGATTGAGCATCAGTCGCCATACAACGCCGACAACCACCGTCGGCAGCATCATCGGCACCAGCAAACTCGCGCGAAAGAAACTACGTCCACGAATTTGATTGTTGAGCAGGAGGGCAAGACCGAGCCCGAGCAGAAACTCACACGTCAAGGCCGCGGCAGCGTAAACAAACGTGTGGCCCATCGCGGTCCAGAAGAAATTGTCTGAGA
>DATHTI010000378.1:0-3788 GCA_035463335.1 Pyrinomonadaceae bacterium
AAATACGGCCTCGATAAACCGTGGTATCAACAATACGGCAAGACGATCTGGGGCATCGTGCGCCACGGCGATTTCGGAACGTCGTTGCGGTATGAAGGTCAGTCAGTCAATACCATCATCCGCCGTTCATTGCCGGTTTCGGCGGCGATTGGAATCCTTGCTTACCTGCTGGCGCTGATCGTGGGCGTCACTGTGGGTTCCATTGCGGCGCTAAAACAAAACACGAGGTGGGACTACGGCTCGATGGCCCTCGCGATGCTCGGCATCTCAGTGCCGAACTTTGTTCTTGGTCCAATTCTCGTCTTGATCTTTTCTTTAGGGCTCTACTGGTTGCCGCCGTCTCGTTGGGGTGGCTTTCCGAGTCGCAGTCTGATCCTTCCGGTCGTGACTCTATCCGCAATCCACATGGCGTACATCGCGAGACTCACGCGCGCGGGAATGCTCGAAGTGCTGCGATCAGATTATATCCGCACGGCGCGCGCGAAAGGATTGAGCGAGCGTGATGTTTTGATTCGCCATGCATTGCGCGGTGGTCTGATGCCGGTGATCTCGTACACGGGACCGGCGCTCGCATTTTTGTTAACGGGAACAGTTGTAGTCGAGAGAATCTTCTCGTTGCCGGGTTTGGGAAACTACTTCATTCAGGCGTCACTCAATCGCGACGAGCCTTTGATCATCGGCATCGTCGCGTTCATTGCGATAACACTCTTATTGATGAATCTGCTGATTGATATCGCGTACGCGTATCTCGATCCGCGGGTGCGGTATCAGTAACTAAGATGGCCACGGAAAAGAACACGGATGAACCGGATCTGATTCATATCGGGCCGGAGATGGCTGTAGCTGAAGCCGACGTCATACCGGAGGAAACGCACGCGTTTGTGCACGGCACGTCGCTGTGGCGCGATGCGTGGCGTCGCCTGCTTAAAAACAAGCTCGCGGTTTTTGGGCTTGTTGTCGTAGTAATCGTAACGATCTCATCGATCGTCGGACCGACAGTGATCAAGCGCGTCTTCGGTTTCACCCCTGATTATATTCCCTCGCATGATCTGAAATTGACACGATCGTTTCCCCCTTTCACAGGTCCAGACGGCGAATTCTCGTGGCTCCATCCGATGGGAACCGATAATGCCGGGCGCGACCAACTGGCGCGGGTGTTACAGGGCGGACAGATCTCGCTTTTCGTCGGCGTTCTTTCAACGCTTATTTCGCTCCTAATTGGCGTCAGTTACGGAGCAATCGCTGGTTATGTGGGCGGGCGTGTCGATAATCTGATGATGCGCATCGTCGACGTGCTGTATTCGCTCCCTTACGTGATCGTTGTCATCGTGCTGCTGTCGATGTTTCGCAGCCAAACGCCGCGAGGGCAATTAATCTTGTTGTTTATAGCGATTGGATCCATTTCGTGGCTGACGATGGCGCGCATCGTTCGTGGGCAGGTGCTGTCGTTGAAGAACCAGGAGTTCGTACTCGCGGCGCGTGCGACCGGCGTTTCGAATTCGCGCATCATCTTTCGACATCTCGTGCCGAATACACTTGGTCCGGTGATCGTTTACGCGACGTTGACGATTCCGCAGATCATGTTGACGGAGGCGTTTCTCTCGTTTCTCGGGTTTGGCGTGCAGGCGCCGCTCGCTTCGTGGGGCAGTCTGGCGGCGGATGGAATTCAGAACATCGCGATCTTTCCGTGGCAACTGATCTTTCCCGGGGTGACCATGGCGTTAACGCTGTTCTCGTTCAACTTCCTTGGAGACGGATTGCGCGACGCGCTCGATCCGCAGATGAGGACGCTATGACGTTCAGAGTTCAAGCTTTAGCTTGTGCGTCAGATACACACGAAAACAAAACCAGCAACCTAAAGGTTGAACTCTAAACTTTATGACCAACGTTGACGGCAATCTTCTCGAAGTAAAAAACCTCCGCACTTACTTCGAAACAGACGACGGAATCGTCAAAGCCGTCGACGATATCTCTTTCCAGCTCAAGCGTGGCGAGACACTCGGCATCGTTGGTGAGTCGGGCTCCGGCAAGTCAGTCACAAACCTCTCGATCATCCGTCTCGTGCCTAATCCTCCGGGCAAGATCGTCTCCGGTCAGGTCGTCTTCAACGGCACCGATCTGCTGCTACTCTCAAACGACGCCATTCGCAAAATCCGCGGCCGCCGGATCGCGATGATCTTTCAGGATCCGATGACGTCCCTCAACCCGTTCATGAAGATCTCCAAACAACTAATGGAGATGACCGAGCTGCACCTGGGCCACAGCAAAGCACAGGCGCGCGCTCACGCGATCCGCATGTTGGAAACAGTCGGCATTCCCGACGCCCGTGACCGCGCCGATAGTTATCCACACGAGTTTTCCGGCGGCATGCGCCAGCGCGTGATGATCGCAATGGCACTCTCATGCGAACCCGAGCTGCTGATCGCAGACGAGCCAACCACCGCACTCGACGTTACGATCCAGGCGCAGATCCTCGAGCTGATAAAGAAACTCAAACGCGAAACCGGCACGAGCGTGATTCTCATCACGCACGATCTCGGCGTCGTTGCCGGCATGACCGATCACGTGATCGTGATGTACGCGGGAAAGATCTTCGAGCAGGCGCCAACAAAGGAGTTGTACTCTCTTCCCGGCAATCCGTACACGAAAGGACTGCTTCGCTCCGTACCCGATCCAACAGACGAACAGGGCAAGCTCTACCAGATACCGGGTCTGCCGCCCGACGTCGCGCACTTGAAACCGGGCTGTCCTTTTGCGCAGCGTTGCGACTACACACAAGACATCTGCCGCCGTGAGTTTCCACCGTTCGTGCAGCTCAACGCGGATCATTACTCGCTCTGCCATTTCGCACGCGAAGTCTACAGCGAATCGGGCGGTACACCAGTATGAGCGTTAACAACTCAACTCTGCTTTCGATCAGGGATCTGAAAGTGCATTTCGATCTCGGCGGTGGTGGACCACTCGACAAGCTGTTCGGCACGAATCCGGAAAAGCGCGTCGTGAAGGCAGTTGACGGCGTTTCACTCGACATTTACGAACAGGAAACACTCGGACTCGTCGGCGAATCTGGTTGCGGCAAGTCAACACTCGGCCGCGCGATACTGCGTCTCACTGAGCCGACCGAGGGCCAGGTGTTCTATCGCGATCAAGACCTCGCCCACTTATCGCAAAGACAATTGCGCGAACAACGCCGGCACTTGCAGATCATCTTTCAGGATCCTTACGCATCACTGAACCCACGCATGACGATCGGACAGATTGTCGGCGAGCCACTCGAGACGTTTCGCCTCGCGCGCGGAAGGGAAGCGGAGAAACGCGTGCAGGATCTGCTCGAGACAGTGGGTCTCAGCAAGCGTTTTATCAAACGATACCCGCACGAGTTTTCAGGTGGTCAACGCCAGCGCATCGGTATCGCTCGAGCACTCGCAGTCGATCCTGATTTCATTGTTGCTGATGAACCAATCTCCGCGCTCGATGTTTCGATTCAGGCGCAGATCATGAACCTGCTCGAGAGACTTCGTCGCGAAAAGAACCTTACGTATCTTTTTATCTCACACGACCTGCGCGCGATCAGGCACGTGTCGGATCGCGTGGCAGTGATGTACCTTGGAAAGCTGGTCGAGATTGCCGAGGCGAAGACCATCTACAATGAACCGTTGATGCCTTACACGAAGGCCCTAATCTCAGCCGTGCCAGTGCCCGATCCTCAGGTTGAAGCCAGCCGGCAGCGTATAATGCTGGAAGGCGACGTTCCTTCGCCGATTAATCCCCCCTCCGGTTGTCCTTTT
>DATHTI010000379.1:0-7222 GCA_035463335.1 Pyrinomonadaceae bacterium
CTTTCACCTGGACCGTAGATTTCGCGCGGTTTGCTTCGGGCGCGATCTCTTCGATGAAGCCCGTGAAGCGCAGGTTCGGAAAAGCTTCCGGAATGATCTCGGCGCGTTGCTGCGGCTTCAGGCGCGCAAAGTCAGTTTGGCTGATATCGAGCTCGACTTGTAAGTCGGTTAGATCGGCGAGATCGACGACTGACGTGCGCGCGCCCGAGCCGCCGAAAGCAGACGGGCTCACCATCTCGCCGCGCTCGACGATTCTCTGCAAAACTGTTCCCGTAACGGGTGCTTTGATCTCAGTGGCCGCGAGCTGCGTGTTGGCGTAGTCGAGCGCCGCGCGCATTTGCTGCACCTCTGCTTCGGCGGCGCGAATATCTTCCTTGCGTGGACCAATGTCCGTCATCGTGCTCGACTGTTTCGCTGCCTGGAGCATCGCGGCTGCGCTATCGCGGTTCGCGAGTGCGCGATCGTATTCCGCTTTCGAAGAAACACCGGAGCGGTAGAGTGATTCGGTGCGCTGGAATTCAGCCTCTGCGTTCTTCAAGTTTGCCTCGGCTTGCAGGACGGCGGCTTTGTCTTTCAACTTTTCTTCAGGACGCGAGCCGGTGCGCAGGCGATCGAGTCGCGCTTGTGCGGCGGCGAGATTCGCCTTAGCCTGGTTCACTTGTGCGACAAACTCGCTGTCTTCAAGACGAACGAGAGTTTGTCCTTCCTGAACGTTGTCGCCCTTCTCGACGCCGATCCATGCGACGCGTCCCATCACTTTCGCGCCGACCGCGATCTTGTGATGGGCCACGACGTAACCCGAGGCTGACAGGACGCTCTCGCCTGCCGATGCGCCGCCACTCTCGACGCGGACCGTGGCAACGGAGATCGGCTTCGTGCCGGAAAACAGGAGTATGTAGCCGAGTGCGGCGAGCGCCAGCAGCACCGCAATCCCGAGCAGCAACAGCTTCGGCGTGCGATTACCTGCGGTTGGCGAGGGCGCCGGGCCACGATCGATCTTCAAGCTCCGCAAACGCTTATTGAGATCGTCCTGACCTTCTTTTGATTTCGTATTCGTTACCATGAAATCCGTGTAATCTGTGGTTGAACTATGCTCGTAAAGCATCGACGATCTTGAATCGCGAAGCGCGTATTGACGGCAACAACGATCCGACTAACCCGATCACGCCACCAAAGATCAAGGCAAAGATCATCAAGTCAAACGTGACGCGGAAGTTGAATGCAATCTCACTAAACGTGACCCAATTCGACGTTCCAGTGGAAACAAAATTCAACGGCAACGCGAGCACGATTCCAATCACCGCGCCAATCAATGCGATCGCCACCGACTCCAGCAAAAACGCGATCAAAATACTGATCCGGCTAAACCCGAGCACACGCAGCGTTCCGATCTCTTTCGTGCGCCGCGCCACCGCCGCGTACATCGTGTTCATGCCCGCAAAGCCCGCACCGACAGCCATGATGAACGAGATGAACACCGCCAATCCCTTCAACGCGCCCGAAGCCGTGCCTTGCTGGTCCTCGTAGAAAGTACGTTCCGACACAGCTTTCAAATGGAGCTTTGGATCGTCAGTGATGCGCTTGCTGAGCGCAGACAAAGCATTCTGGTCCTTCACTCGCATCAACACAGAAGAGAAGCCGTCGCGCTTCGTCGAGCTCGCGAGCGAGTTGATATCTACCCAAATCTCCGACTCGAAAGCCTTGCCTGCTGAGTCAAACAAACCGACAACCGTGTAGTCCGTTGTCTGAATCCGAAAACGATCGCCGATGTCGAGTCCCTGAAATCTTTCGGAAATGCGCTTCGAGACAACTGCTTCCGTGAGTCCGGGTTGAAACAGCCTGCCCGCAACCGTCTGAAATCCCGATCGCAACTTGAAAGACATTGGACCAACGCCACGCACCGTTACATTCGACCCCTGGCTCATTCCTTTGCGCGCTTTGTAGATCAAGGTCACGAGCTCGCCCGCGGCGAGTGGCTTATCGGCTTCGCGTTCCACTCCATCGAGATACATCAAATCGTTGTAGTTCTCGCGCGTGAGTGAGCTGTTCAACTCGGCAGTGCTGCCCTCGCGCAACACGATCATGTTCAGTGGCTCACCACTGCTCGACAGAGTCAGATCGATACCGCGTGCGAGCGCCATCACCATCAGGAAAACGGTGACTGTCAAGCCAATCGTGAACGCAGTCGCCAGCGTGCTGCCTTTTCTGACAACGATGTTTCGGATGTTGTACTTGAGCGGTAGTGCCATCTTATTCAGTGCTCCGCAATGCTTCAGCGATCGTCAGGCCCGAGACCCGGTAAGCCGAGTAGATCACGCTGATCAGCCCGACCAGTATCGACAACACAAACGCAGCCGCCAGCGTCTCCTTCGTCGGCACAAACGAGATGAAGTTCGGAATGTAAAGACTCAGATCGATTGAGCGGAAAATCAACACCGCCGCGGCGATTCCGATCGCAGCGCCGATACACGCCACCGTCAACGCCTCGCCCAGAAACAGCGCCGTGATCGTGCCACGTTGAAAACCGATCGCTTTCAACGTGCCCACTTCCTTCGTGCGCTCGCGCACAGTCATCGCCATCGTGTTTCCCATCACGAGCAGGAGTGAAAACGTGATCGCGGCCATGATGCCGTAAAGAAACTGTTTGACTCCGCCCATCATCGTCTGGAAGCTCAACGCAAACTCGCGTTCGCTCTCGGTCTTCGTCGGCGCATCGCTATTGGCGAAGAGTGAATCGACTGCCTGGCCCACGCGCGGCACGTCCTCGGCTGTGTTCGCGAGAATGCTGAAAGTGCTGACCTGGTCCTTGGCCCAGGCCGGCAGCAGCTCGTTGAGATAGTCGTAATGAAAGTAGAGTGTCTTCTCGTCGCTGCCGGTGTAAACACCACGAATGATGAACTCGACGCTCTGGTTGTAGATCGGGCTCTTCAAGGTGACGCGTTGTCCGGGTGTGAAACCGTAAAGTGTGACGAGCTTTGCTCCGACAATCGCGCCTTGCCGGTCGTTGATGAATGCTTGCCAGTCAGCGTCTGACATCTTCACCTCCGGCACAACTTCACGCAGCTTGCGCGCATCGACGGCGAAGTTTGCAAAGAAGTTTCGCTCATCTTTGTAGATGCCGCCGAACCAACTGAACGGCATTACGTCCTTCACGCCCGGAACTGTCTTGATCTTCTGAAGATGGGCCATCGGAATGACGAACCCGAGTGAGACCGCATGGCGCGATACGAGTCGCAGCGGACTCGCTTCATCGGTGCCGCGGTCAAACTCCGTCAGGATCGTCGCCAGGCTGATGATCAGGAAGAGCGAGACTACCAGACTTGAGATCGTGAGCAGGGTGCGGCGTTTGTTCCGCAGAATGTTCTTGAAGATCAGCTTTGCATATTTCATTGGGAGTCACCGTAGCGGAGTAGGTTACGAATAAGCTTTTACGGGCGCAAGCTAAAACATGTTCACAAAAAGGCACAAAAGCACAAAACATAAAAAGTTCAGAGTTCAAGCTTTAGCTTGCTGGCCTAAAGCCCGAGACCGCAGCCTAAAGGCTGAACTCTGAAGGTTTGCTTCTAGTGCTTTTTGTGCCTTTTTGGGGCTAGGAAGTGGTATATTGCTCCAGCCTGGCCCCTCGACCGACCGCCTTACCTCACCGGACAACGAGCCTTTCCGAAAATCGTGACGGAGCCTTTCGTTATGCGAACCGCATGTTGTGCCGCCAGAACGTTCCACTTCTCCCTTGTTCTCTTCGTCTGCGTTGCCTTTAACCACACAGTTGAAGCAGCTACAAACAAAAAACCGGTGCTGCTCAGTCAGGCCGCCAGCACGCGTGCAATTGCACTCGAATCGGTGACGTTCAGGGCCGAGCCTTTTTCACCCACGACCAGCCCCGCCTTCAGCAGCGACACGCGAACGCGAATCTGCATTTTCGCGATGAATCTCGAGCTGCTGCCGGGCGAAGGCGCGAACGCCTTTACTTCCGATGTTCAGGACGCCAGCGGAAAGATCTACCCGTTGCGCGTTGAGTACAGCGGTCAGGTTCCAAACTTCCCCGGCATCACCATGATCGTCGTCAGGCTAGCTGACGAGCTCGGCGACGTCGGCGATGTTTTACTACGCGTGAACCTGCACGGCATGTCGAGTAATCGCGTGCGCGTCGCCATCGGTCATTCAGGGGGTGGACCAACCGACGATGTGGGCGCAGTCCCAACTCCTGCGCCGGCTACGCCGCCGCCTGCCGATCCGCCGCTCGTTCCTGATTCATTTACCGGCGCTGCGTCAGACGCGGACACCGTGCGTTTCCTCGAACAGGCGAGCTGGGGCCCGACACCTGCTGAAATCGCGCGCGTAAAGGCGATGGGCTTCAAGGCTTATCTCGACGAACAGTTCAGCCTCGCGCCGGCAGTTCCGGCGAAAGGCTCAAACTATCCGGAATTGCTATTCCCGGTGGATGATCCGAACCGGGAGTGCCCGACCACTCCGATTATCTTCGATCCCACTTACAACCAGGCAGTTTGCCTCCGCGATCATTTCACGATGTATCCGCTGCACCGGACCTTCTTCAGCAGCGCGCTTTATGGAAAGGACCAGTTGCGGCAGCGCGTGGCGTTTGCGCTGCACCAGATCATGGTGGTATCCGCTAACAGCGAGGTCAACCGTCCGAGCTGGATGACTCCGTATCTCCAGGCTCTCGATCGAAACGCTTTCGGCAACTACAGAACGCTGCTAAACGAGATCACGCTCACCGCCGCGATGGGTGAGTTTCTCGACATGCGACTCAGTACCCGAACCAGCCCGAACGAGAATTTTGCGCGCGAGATATTGCAGCTCTTCTCGATCGGCACCGAAGTGCTCAATCTCGATGGCACGCCACAGCGCGACGCGCAAGGCAACACCATCGCAACCTACTCGCAGAATGATGTTAATGAGTTTACGCGTGTGTTCACGGGCTGGAACTTCGAGCTGCCTTTCCGGGGAGGCACCACAAACTTCCGCGACCCGATGGCTCCGCGCGGTGGTACCCAGCATGACACCGGCGCGAAGACGCTCTTGAATGGATTCACGATCGCAGCCTGCTCGAGCTCAAACGCGGACTGCGCGCGATCGGATATGACGGCCGTCATGGACCACCTGTACCATCATCCGAACGTTGGTCCATTCATCAGCAAGCAGCTCATTCAACATCTCGTGACGAGCAATCCGAGTCCCGCTTACGTCGAGCGTGTGGCGCGCGTCTTCAACAACGATTGCAACGGGCTCTATTCGCAGGGCTGTACGAGCAGTCGCGGAAACCTGAGGTTTGTGGTCCAGGCCATCCTGCTCGATCCGGAAGCGCGTGGCGACGTGAAGACCGATCCAAACTACGGCAAGCTGCGTGAGCCGGCGCAGTACATCACCGGCTTTCTGCGGGCGTTCAATGCAAAGTCGTTTGACAAGACGTCGACAAGCGATGGCGTTCTCGGTAACAGAGGCGGCACCGACTTTACCGGCAGCCTGGACCAGCCGATCTTCCAGCCGCCGACTGTGTTCAGTTACTACCAGCCCGGTTACGAAGTTCCGGGCACGAAGATACTCGGCCCCGCGTTCGGGATTCTTTCGACTACGACCACGCTGCGCCGCGCCAATAACATCAACACGCTTGTGTTTAACGGCGTCGCTCCCACCACCACACCGACCGCAGCCAGCCCGGATCGACCGCGCGGTACGTCGATCGACATCGCCGATCTCGAGGCACTCGCGGAAAATCCGGCGAATGTAGTCAACGCGCTTGATGCGTTGTTGCTGCACGGCACGATGAGCGCGCAGATGCGCGCGTCGATCATCACGGCGCTGAACGCGATTAACGATGCGAACGCCACCACTCGTAATCAGAAGCGCGCGCGCACGGCGGTCTACCTGGTAGCAACTTCTTCGCAGTACGACATTCAGAGATAACGATCATGGCAATCAAACGCAGAGACTTCTTACGCAACAGCGCTTGTGCGATCGGCGGTATGGCCCTCGCTTCCAGTATCGATACGTTCAGCGTCGTGCACGCGCTCACACCCCAGGCGGCAACTGACTACAAAGCGCTCGTGTGCATTTTCATGAACGGCGGGAACGACGGGAACAACATGCTGGTCTCGTTGGACCAGTACGATGGACCAGCAGGCAGTCTCGTCGAAGGCTATTCGAATGTGCGTGGTCCAGCCACCCTCGCAATCCCGAAAGCGAATCTTCATGCGATTTCACCTGCAAGCGGTGGCTCATATGGATTTCACCCGAACATGCCCGAGATGCAGGCGCTCTTTAATCAAGGGAAACTCGCAGTGCTCTGCAACAATGGTCCATTAGTCGAGCCGCTCACACGGACCACATATCAAAACGGCAGCGGCAAGAAGCCGTTACAGCTTTTCTCTCATTCCGATCAGGTGGGGCTGTTTCAAACTGCGATCGCCGACAACGTAAGTCAGACAGGCTGGGCAGGCCGGCTCGCCGACAAGACCAGCGCGTTGAATGGCGTGGCGGCGTTCCCGAGCAACATCTCGATTGCAGGCGTTAATCTGTTGCTGACCGGCGCCGATACCAGGCAACTGGCGGTTGCAGATTCGAATACGTCGCTGGCGAACGTTCTACAGCTCAACATGTCTGGCTCGGCGAGCGAGCAGGCGTCGCGTCTTGCATCTTTCAACGAGCTGCGAACGCTCGAAAACAATCTCAAGCTTGTGAAGGCTGCAAGCGACACACGCTCCAGTGCTATTCAAACCGACATTGCGCTGAGTAGTATCAATCCGACGCTGGCAACTTCGTTTCCGAATACATCGTTGGGCCGGCAGCTTAAACAGGTCGCACTACTGATTAAGGCCTGCACCGATCCGCTGGTGGGGATAAACATGAAGCGCCAGATCTTCTTCACGCAGATCGGCGGTTTCGATACTCATTCAGCAGAGCTACCCGGACAGGAAAACTTGCTGTCGCAGGTGAGCCAGGCGATCAACGCGTTCTTCGCGGCGACAGTCGAGCTTGGTGTGCAAAACAAGGTGACGACGTTTACGATGTCTGACTTCGGTCGCACGTTCCAGCCGGCGGGCTCGGGGCCTGCCGTGGGTAGCGATCACGCCTGGGGCAATCACCAGTTGATCGCCGGCGGAGCAGTGCTGGGCGGTACCCTTTACGGAACGTACCCGATACTTCGTCTCGGCGGGCCGGACGACACTGATGGCGGCTCGAACCCGCGTGGTCGTTGGATACC
>DATHTI010000380.1:0-6311 GCA_035463335.1 Pyrinomonadaceae bacterium
AGATTGTTTCTTTGTGCCTTTTGTGCTTTTTTGTGGCTTCAAATCGGTTGACTGAACCTATACGCACATGCGATCATGCCGTTGATTTTTCACCTCACCTGAAGGATGGAAGTAAAATGACACCAGAACAACGACTCGATAGAGCAGAACGAATCTTAATCACGATGATCAAGTCCGGCCGCCGCACTCGAAGCGAATGGCGGTATAAGATCAACAGCCTTATTGATGCTCAGATTAGGCACGAAGAGGAATCGCGTACGCGGTCGGCAAAGATAGATGAGCAGTTAAGGGAGGTGGCGGCTGCTCAGGCTCAAAACCAAAAAGCTATGGCCGAGCTAAGGGAGTCACAAAGGGAATCCATAGCCGAGCTAAGGGAGTCACAAAGGGAATCCATAGCCGAGTTAAAGGAGTCACAGCAGGTAACCGACAAAGCATTGCGAACCTTCATCGAGAGTCTTCGCAAGAGTCGAAACAGCAACTACACAGATTAGAGCCAGAAGAGGCACAACGGCACAAGAGGCACACGAGATTGTTTCTTTGTGCCTTTTGTGCTTTTTTGTGGCCAGTTTGCTTTTTGCGCCTTTGTGGCTAGACGTTGAATCGGAAGTGAACCACGTCGCCTTCCTGCATGATGTAGTCTTTTCCTTCCAACCGGAGTAGTCCCTTCTCGCGGGCGGCGGCGTAGGAGCCGGCTGCGATCAATTCGTCGTAGCTGACGATCTCCGCGCGGATGAAGCCGCGCTCGATGTCTGAGTGGATCGTGCCGGCTGCGGTCTGAGCGCGCGTGCCCTGCGGGATGGTCCAGGCGCGAACCTCTTTCTCTCCAGCCGTCAGAAACGACATCAAACCCAGAAGGTGATAGGCGCTCTTGATTAGTTGGTCCACACCACTGGTCTCAACATTCAAGCTGTGCAAATAGTCAACACGCTCTTCAGGCGGGAGGGCAACCAGATCGGCTTCAAGCTGGGCGCAGATGACGACGCACTCCGCAGCTTCCTTCGCCGCAATCTCACGCACCGCATTCACCATCGCATTATTCTCGAGACCAGCAAGCGCCGACTCCTCAACATTCGCCGCGTAGATCGTCGGTTTCGTCGTCAGCAGAAAAAAGTTACGCGCAACAGCTTTTTCGTCATCCGTGAGCGTGACAGTTCTTGCAGAGCGTCCCTGCTCGAGAGCCGGTTGAAGCTTGTCGAGAACATCCAACTCTTGTCGCGCGATCTTGTCGCCGCTTTTCAGGTTCTTCTGTGCCTTCTCGCGTCGACGTTCAACTGTGGCGAGATCGGCGAGCGCTAGCTCGATCTGAATCGTCTCGATGTCACGCACCGGATCCACCGCTCCCTCGACGTGTACGATGTTCTCGTCTTCAAAACATCGCACCACCTGCACGACTGTATCCGTTTCCCTGATATTCGCGAGAAACTGGTTTCCCAAACCCTCGCCTTTCGACGCACCGCGAACGAGTCCGGCAATATCGAGAAACTCGACAGTCGCGGGCACGATCTTCTCCGTCTTCACGAGCCGCGCGAGCGGTTCGAGGCGCTCGTCCGGCACTGAAACCACGCCGACATTCGGTTCAATCGTTGCGAAAGGATAATTTGCCGCGAGCGCGGACGACTGCGCCGTGAGTGCGTTGAATAGCGTCGACTTACCCACGTTGGGCAGCCCGACAATGCCTGCTCTTAACATTAATTTGCCTCGCGCAGAAACGTAACCGAAGCCACAAAAAAGCGCAAAAGCACAAAGTGAGATTTTCTTGTTTTTGTGACTTATGTGCCCCTTCGTGGCTATAATCCGAAGCTGACCTGAGATGATAGCGTCCATACTACTGGCGTTCTTAGTCACCCTAAGCGGTACGGTTGCCACTTACCTCTACGATGAGAATGCATCGTTGGGCGCGCGATTGTGTGCGGGCGCGGCGCTCGGCCTCGCGGCGCTCGGTCTCGTCAGCTTCGTCGTCGCTTCATTCATCGGTTTGAGCGGCATCGCTGTCTTGTTCAGTGCGGTAATCTGCTGTAGCCCGCTGGCATTACTGACAGACCCAAACACCTCGAAACGCTTCCGGCATGATCTCGCAGGAATTTCGACTGCGACTCGACAATTACTTCGATTCGAACGATGGTCAGTCGGCTACTTTCTCTTCTACGCGGTAGTCGCCGTAATCTTCTGGAAAGTGTTTAGTCGCGCCGTAATCGAGGACCCCACCGGCCTCAGCACGGGGCTACTAAACAACTTCGGCGATCTTCCATTTCACCTCAGCGTGATCACGAGCTTCGCTTTCGGAAACAACTTCCCACCTGAAGATCCAACTTACGCCGGCGTGAGGTTTACTTATCCATTCCTTTCAGACTTCGTCTCGGCCGTGTTCGTTCGCTGTGGCGCCGACCTGCGCGAGTCGATGTTCATCGAGAACTACATTCTCGGACTCGCTTTTGTCGGCCTGGTCCATCGCTGGGGTCTCGTGATGCTGCGCAATAAGCTGGCGGCGCTTATCACGCCGTTGATTGTTCTGCTGAATGGCGGCATGGGCTGGATACTGCTTCTCGAAAAGGCCGGCTCCAACGAAGGCGGGCTTTTTGGCGTGCTGATGGATCTGCCACCTTCGTTTACGGTCATTCCCGAGACGACGTGGCGTTGGGGCAACGCTGTTTCTGCTTTGCTGGTACCGCAACGCGGCTTTCTGATGGGGCTACCACTCGTCGTGATTGCGATCACACAATGGTGGATCGCGACCGACAAGACGCGTCCACAGCAAACCGCTGAAAAAGCAAAGAAGAAGGCCAGACAGAAGACCGCGTGGCACGACGAGATGGAACAATCGCGCTTCCCGCTCAACACACGGCGCATGATCGCCGCCGGAGTCGCAGCCGGATTACTACCACTCGTCCACGCGCACAGCTTTGTCGTCGTAATGGCAATGGCGGCATGTCTCGCGCTGCTTCAGATTCGCTGGCGCGAGTGGATTACGTTTTTTGTGGTCGCATCGGTAATTGCGATCCCGCAACTACTCTGGTCCACAATGAACAGCGCGGTCGATGCAAGCAGTTTCTTCGCGTGGGAAGTAGGCTGGGATCACGGCCAGGAAAATCCGGTGTATTTCTGGTTCAAAAACACGGGCGTCTTTATCCCGCTGTTGCTTACGGCAGTGTTACTCAAAGACGGAAGTTACATCGTCCCCCGTCGCGTGTTGATTTTCTACCTGCCATTCACGCTCTGCTTCATCGTTCCGAACTTCCTGAAGATGGCGCCATGGATCTGGGACAACATCAAAGTGCTTTATTACTGGTGGCTCGCATCGGCGCCGCTCGTAGCGTTGCTGCTTGCGCGACTGTGGCAGCAAGGCCGGATTCGACGCATTATCGCAGCCCTGCTGTTTGTCTTTGTGACGTTGGCCGGAGCGCTCGACGTCGCAGGCATTGCCATGCGATCGATCAAGTATCAGGTCTTCGACGCAGACGGGCTTCGGTTCGCCGAGCTTGTCAAAGCGCAAACTTCACCGCGCTCGTTGATCGTTCATGCGCCGGTTCACAACACGCCTGTGTTTCTGACCGGGCGGCGTTCGTTGATGGGTTATCCCGGACACATTTGGACACACGGGCTCGAGTTTGTTCAGCGTGAGGGCGAGATCAGGCGAATCTATCTCGGCGCGCCTGATGCTGAGCAGTTAATCAGAAAGTACGGCATCGAGTATCTTGTAGTCGGACCGCAGGAGCGAATTGTGACTTCGGTTAACGAACCGTTCATCAGTCGTTTCCAAAAAGTTGGAGAAGTTGGTGAGTACAAGCTCTACAAAACCGGCCAGTAAAAAAGCGCGCGCTAAAACTCGTGGCGCTCAAAGTAAATACTCGCGCAACGAGCCCGAAGTGCCGGTCGGGGCCGAACAAGACCTTCCTGACAAAGCGTGGCGCATCGGAGTCATCGCGATTTTCCTGATTGCCGCGGTGCTTCGTTTGTACGATCTGGATCTCGTGCCGTTGCACCATGATGAAGGAGTGAACGGAAACTTCCTGGTGCGGCTGGTTCGCGAAGGAATTTACACCTACGATCCGGCCAACTATCACGGCCCAACCCTCTATTACTTTGCCGCGATCATTCCCTGGATCACAAAAGTACTCTTCGGCAATGCGGCTCGCGACAATTACGGGATGACGACTTTCACTATCAGGCTTGTGACGGTCGTGTTTGGTCTGGCCACCATCGGTCTCATATTTCTATTGCGGAGACGACTGGGAAGTATCGCGACACTCGCCGGGGGCTTGATGCTGGCCGTGTCGCCCGGTGCAGTTTATCTCTCACGTTATTTCATTCACGAGACACTGTTTGTGTTCTTTACGCTGGGAATCGTCGTCGCCGCGGTGCGGTTTTACGATGAACGCAACTCGTCCTATCTCATACCGGCTGCCGCTTCGGCTGCGCTTCTTTTTGCGACGAAGGAAACAGCGTTTATCTCGATAGGAGTTTTGCTCATCGCGCTGGTAATGATTTGGGCCGACAGGCGGTTCCTGCGTGGCGCCAGAGGTTACGACGCGAAACAGAAGAAGTCATCAGAGGGACTTATCGATAAGTTTGGAGGCAAGCCGAGCTTTATTACGAACCTGGTGCTGGCGATCATAGTCTTTGGCGTGCTTTGGGTTCTTTTCTACACATCGTTCTTCACAAATTACAAAGGCCTCAACGATTCGATCCAAACGTTCGAAATCTGGAAGAAGACGGGAGACGAAGCACATAAGCACCCGGCCTTAATGTACATTGTCTGGTTGGCAAGGCAGGAATCGCCACTGCTTTTCCTCGGCGCTATTGGTGCGGCAATTGCAGTTTTGAGACCGAAGAAGTCATTGGCGCTCTTTTGTGCGTTGTGGTCGTTTGGTCTGATTGCTGCCTACTCGTTGATTGCTTACAAGACGCCGTGGATCGTGTTGAACTTCGTCGTTCCGCTGGCCTTGATTGCAGGTTACGCAATCCAGGCAATCTACGAGATGGACCACCGGCAGTTCAGGCTGGTTGCTGTGATCCTGTTGGTTGCGGTGGGAGTGGCCGTTTACCAATCGATCGATCTGAATTTCATCAACTACGACAATGACAACACGAAGTACGTCTACGTCTATGCGCACACGAAGCGGGGCACCATCAATCTTGTCAACGAGGTCGAGCGCATCGCAAAGGAGAACTCCGGCCCGACGACGGGAATCACGATTGTGAGTCCTGATTACTGGCCGCTGCCGTGGTATTTCCGCAACTTTACCCGGGTGGGATATTACGGGCGCCTCGCCGCATCGACTGAGCCGATCATCATTGCGAACGCGAACCAGAAGGACGAGGTCGACACGAACTACGGACACCTTTACCAACAGGTGACTGGACCTGATCCAGGCGGCACATTTGATCTCCGTCCCGGCGTAAGTCTATTGCTGTACCAGCGGCGAAGAGGTTTGTAGCCGCGCTCATCCGCGGCTAAAATCAACCTCTACTTTAAGTTGTGGTTGACATTCTAAGCGGCTCCCACTTATAGTGGCTTCCCCGTAATGTTCAAACTCGAACGCCTCGAAATTACCGGGTTCAAATCCTTCGCCGACTACACCGAAATACTCTTCACCGGAGACGGAATCACCGCCATCGTTGGCCCAAACGGCTGCGGCAAGAGCAACGTTGCCGACGCGATTGCGTGGGTCCTCGGCGAGCAGCGCGTTAAGCATCTGCGCGGCGGTGAGATGAAGGACGTCATCTTCCAGGGCGCGCGCGATCGTCAGCCCAGTGGCATGGCCGAAGTCGTCATGCACATGATCCGCGACGAAGTTGACGAGGTTGAGCCTGACATCGAAGACATCGATTCAACGCTCGAGCGGATCGACGATCGACTCGTCAACCTCGACGAGATCCTGCCGCAGGAACAACAGCAAGCGGCAGCTCCAGTCGAAGCCGCAGCAGTGGAAGGCGAGCCTCCGGTTGCAGAGGCGACTGCTACAGAATCAGCTCCTTCTCCAGAGCCGGCGCCTCCCACACACAAGATCACACACAAGCGACATTGGCGCCGTCGCAATCTCGCGCTCGAGTTTGCGCCTGGCGAAGCAGTTTCAATTACGCGCAGGCTCTATCGCTCAGGCGAGAGCGAGTACCTGCTGAATGGACAGATTTGCCGGCTGCGAGATATCCAGGATCTGTTTTCAGGAACGGGTTTGGCGGGCGGTCACTACGCCATCATCGAGCAGGGCCGCATCGGACAAATTCTTTCCGCAAAGCCGATGGACCGCCGCACCATCATCGAAGAGGCGGCCGGTATTACGAAGTTCCGCGTGCGCCAGCGAGCGACCGAA
>DATHTI010000381.1:0-11683 GCA_035463335.1 Pyrinomonadaceae bacterium
TTCCCGGGTGCGATTCGCGATGATCACACGTGTCACACCGGCGTTCACGAGATGCCGTGCGGAGAGCTCTGCCATCTCGCCGGCGCCGATGAGCAACACGGTGCAACCCTTCAGCCGGTCGAAGATCTTCTTTCCGAGCTCGACCGCCATGTAACTAATCGACACGGCATTCGCAGCGATTCCGGTTTCGGTCCTGACGCGCTTTGCGACTTTGAACGTGTGATGGACCAGCCGGTTCAGTACGCGGCCAACTGTGCCGGTTTCGACGCCGACCGCGTATGCATGGCGCACCTGGCCCAGCACCTGCGGCTCGCCCATGACCATCGAATCGAGCGACGAAGCGACACGAAACAGGTGCCGCACGGCTTCTTCGTCAGTGTGGTGATAGAGATGTGCTTCGAGAAAACCGGCAGGCAGGTGACCGGACGTGTCGAGAAACTGGGTAATGCGTTCTGCGCCGAACTTTAGTTGATCGCTTCCGGTCGCGCCGAGAACTTCGACGCGATTGCAGGTTGAGACGATCAATCCTTCGCGCACGACATCGCCGTCGACGAGCTGGCGCAGGCCAGTAGCGCATTGCTCGTCGTTGAACGCGAGTTGCTCGCGGATCTCTACCGGAGCTGTTTTGTGATTTACTCCGATGAGAACAATAGACATTGGTTTAGACACAAAGCACAGAAAAACCTAACGAAAGACATGGTATCCACCCAGGAACGGTGCGCCGATAAATGTGAATAGCACGAGTCCGAAACCAACCACGCCGAGCCACGCGGCGCTGCGACCACGCCAGTTCGCAGTCGAACGATAGACAGTCAGACAGAAGTAAAGTAGCCACGTGAGAACCGCAAAGATCTCCTTCGGATCGTTGTTCCAAAAGCGACCTGAGCGGGCTGACGACCAGAACATCCCTGTCGCGATCCCGAGTGTCAGCAGTGTCAAACCGAGAGCAGAAGCGCTGGTGGCGAGCGCGTTGACAGTCGTCAGTGCCGGCAGACGGTGAAAGGAAGCGCCGAACGTCTTGAGTTTTAATGCACGCTCCTGGATTAAATACATCACGCTCGCCATAAAGACAATGAAAAAGGCCGCATAAGCAAAGATCAAAAGCGTCGTATGTATCGGAAACAACCACGTCGCCGAAAACGAAGCCGGCGTGTTGCTCGCGTTGCTTCCCATTAGTAACGCGACAAAAGTGAGTGCGGAGATCAGCGGCATCGTAAAAGCGCCCACTGCCTGCGTCCGGTAACGATAGCGCACGAGCGCGTAGAGCGCGACGAGGGCCCAGGCGAGGAACGAGAGCGCTTCGCGCAAGCCGAACAGCGGGTAATGACCGTCAATCGCCCAGTCAGCGACCAGCGCGCCCGTGTGCAGGACGAATCCGGCAACAATCGACCACTCCGCAACACGTTGCAGAGAGCGGCGTTTGTTTACGAACGCCAGAATAGAATGGATTGCGGCGATCAGATACGCCGCTAAGACTGCCAAAAGTAGAGATTTCAATATAGGTTGCATTTTAGCCACAAAAGGCAGAAAAAGCACAAAAGAGACGAGCGAGGGATGAAATCTCGAAAACGGTTTTCTGTGGATGTTTTGTGCTTTTTGTTCCTTTTCTGGCGATGTCGTAAGTTTTCGTGTACAGTGGCGGAGGTCAAAAAGGGGAGTAGGTCACCCAATTCCGGGTCCGGCAAGTCGTCAACACGGTGCCGATAAGGCACCCGGCTCGTCGGGAAAAGCTTAAAGCTCAACGACCAAGACCTTTCCAATGCGAAAGGATGAGGTATGGTTGAGCTTTTTCCGTTTTCTGAATATTGGTGGTTCTACGCAAGTTTCGTTGGTCTCGTACTCGTTCTTCTTGCCGTCGATCTCGGCATCTTCCACCGCAAAGCGCACGCCGTAGGTTTTCGTGAAGCGGCGACGTGGACCGTCGTCTGGGTCGTTCTCTCACTGATCTTCAATTTCCTTCTTTACCGGTACGCGCTCTGGAAGTTTCCCCAGGACCCGCGCCTCATGGCGATACCGGGGTTTGACCCGAACGCCGCGGCGTGGCAGGTGGCGCTCGAGTTTCTTACTGGCTACGTCATTGAGAAGTCTCTGTCGGTCGACAACATCTTTGTCTTCGTGATGGTGTTCTCTTACTTCGCGATACCGGCGAAGTACCAGCATCGAGTCTTGTTTTACGGCATTCTCGGAGCTTTGATCTTCCGGGCGATCTTCGTCGCGCTTGGTGCGGCGCTAATGCAGTATCACTGGGTGGTAGTGTTCTTTGGCGTGTTTCTGATCTTCACGGGTTTGAAGATCTTCTTTGCGAAAGAGAAGGGCGTCAATCCGGAAAAGAATTTTCTGATCAGGTTGCTGCGGAGAGTGATCCCCGTCACGCCAAACCTGCAGGGTGCGCACTTCTTCGCGAACATCGACGGCAGGCATTATGCGACTCCGCTGCTCGTCGCGCTTGTTTTTCTTGAAGCGACTGACATCATCTTCGCGGTGGATTCAGTGCCGGCGATCTTCGCGATAACAAGCGAGCCATTCATCGTCTTCACCTCAAACATCTTCGCGATCCTCGGTTTGCGCGCGCTCTTCTTCATGCTTGCAGATGCGGTCGATAAGTTTTACCTGCTGAAGTATGGGCTCGGCATCGTGCTGGTGTTCGTTGGCTTGAAGATGGTTTGGCTGAACAACCTGTTCGGCGGGCATTTCCCGATCTGGGTCTCGCTGGGAATTATCTGCGGCGTGATCGGTATGTCGATATTACTGTCTTTCATTTTTCCGCGCCCCCACGCAGCAACTCCGGATGTCGAGGTCTATAAAGATTAGCCATTGATGATTACTGCGCTCTACATTTTGTTAGTGATTTTGCTTGTGTTGGCGAATGGTTTTTTCGTCGCCTCGGAGTTTGCGCTGGTGGGTGTGCGCCGGTCGCGAATTCAGACGCTGGCTGCAGGTGGAGACGTGCGTGCCCGGCGTTTGCTCGGGCTGCTCGACAATCTGAATGCGTACATCTCGGCCACGCAGTTAGGCATCACGATGGCCTCGCTGGCACTCGGCTGGATCGGTGAGCCGGTGTTTGCACACCTGCTCGAAGAACCGCTCAGAGGGCGTGTTTCGGAAGTGACTCTGCACACGATCTCGTTTGCGATCGCGTTTTCGATCATCACGTTTCTGCACATCGTGCTGGGAGAGCTTGCGCCGAAGACGCTGGCGCTGGAACGCGCTGAAGCCGTATCGCTCGCAATCTCGTGGCCACTACAAGCTTTTTACAAAGTGTTTCAGTGGCCCATACGTTTGCTTGACTGGTCCGGCACTCGCGTTGTTCGTCTCTTTGGACTACATCCGAGCGGCGAGCATGGTTCTGTCTACACCGAAGGCGAATTGCGACATTTGATTGATGTATCGAGACAGAGTGGCTATCTCGAATCCGAAGAACAGCAGTTGATCCATAAGGTGTTTGACTTCTCTGACGCGGAAGTGAAGGAGGCGATGGTGCCGCGACCGCAAGTCACGGCGCTACCAGTGACTGCAACTCTCGACGATGTTAGAGAAGCTTTCCGTTCGGGCGGCTACTCGCGCCTTCCAGTTCATGGAAAAAATCTGGACGACATTGTTGGTTTGCTCTTTCGCAAAGATCTGGACATGGGCCGCGTGCCGAGCGATGAGGATTTCGATCTCAAACGTTATGTGCGGCCACCGGTGTTCATCCCTTCGTCAGCATCGCTCGGCACGGCTTTGAAGCGGATGCAGGCGTTGCAGGTTCATTTCGTTTTCGTAGTGGATGAGCACGGCGGTCTCGAGGGCATACTCACGCTCGAAGACCTGCTGGAAGAGATAGTCGGTGAGATCAATGACGAGTATGACGAAGAGACGCGCGAGCAGATCAAGGAAGATGGTGAGACATACATTCTCGATGGAATGTTGCCGGTGAGAGACGCCAACAAGCGTTTTGGATTAGACCTGACCGAGGACGAAGGCTACACGACGATCGCTGGATACTTACTGGCGAAGGCCGGGCGCTTATTACGTCCCGGCGACCGGGTCGAAGATCCGGCGGGCGTGTTCAGCGTCGAGCGAGTTGAGAAACGACGCATCAGCCGCGTCAGATTTCGCCCACACGCAATCTCCGAGCGTAATTAATCTCCGGCGTAATTGTAGGGGTGGCCACCCCAGGTTGCCACATTGTGTTCCCACGCTGGGGTGGCCACGGAGGGCCACCCCTACAGTTGTTATCTCGAATCAAAAGCTGGGGAAACTTTATCTTTCAAGCTAACATCCTACCGCCCGGAACTGGTTTCTTCGCTTCTTTTTCTCTAAAGTCTGTTGACGGGTTTTGCGTTAGGAGGACTGAATGCTTTCGCCTGCGTCGCGTCATGCCTTTTCCATTTTTTTGGTGATCGCGCTTGCGCTGACGGCCGTCTTCGCCCAATCGAAGCCCGCCGGCCAAAAACCGCAGCAAACGCGGCCGCAACCCGAGGCGACTCCACCGCCCGAGCCCGACGAAATAGAGACCCTCAAGACCGAAACAGACCTCGTCACCGTTCCCTTAATCGCAACTGACCGCAGCGGGCTCTACATAACCGACCTCCGCCAGGAAGAATTCACGATTTCGGAAGACGGAGTGCCGCAGCAGATCGCTTTCTTTGGCAAGGTCGCCGCCCCGTTCCATGTCGTGCTGATGCTCGACACCAGTTCGAGCACGAAAGATCATCTCAGGATGATTCAGAACGCAGCATTTACTTTCGTGCAGCAGTTGCAGCCAGTCGATCGCGTCAAAATAATTTCTTTTGACGACAAAGTTAAAGATTTAAACGAGTTCACCTCCGATCGCGAGGTCTTGCGCACCGCGATCAACAGCACGCGCCCGGGCGAGGGAACGAAGGTTTACGACGCAGTAGAGCTCGCGATGAATACGTTGCGGAAGATTCGTGGTCGCAGGGCGATCGTGCTGTTTAGTGACGGCATGGACTGGTACAGCGACAAGGCAACGTTCGAAGGCACAGTGCGTTACCTGGACGAGGAAGGCGTCGTTATCTATCCGATTCGCTACGACACGCGCGCCACCACGGAACGACTGGCGCGCGAGCAATCAGAGCAAGTCACGCCGTCGTTGCCGACAATCGAAACGATCAGAAAACCGCCTCCGAGTGGAACTACTGCACCGACTTTCCCGGGTGGCGATGGAGTGCCAACGTCAGGTACGCAGCGAAAGACTGGTCCATTCGGATTACCGTTGCCTGATGAGATCATGCGACGGCGTCGTGACGAAGAGCGCAATCGTTATCCGGATCCGAGTCGTGGGCCAGCGCCGACCGGTGGTCCAGAGGACCGTGCGCCGGACAATCGCGATCGAACAATTCCGCGCGTGCCTGATTCGGGACCGACCGGTACACCCGTGCCGGCGAGTCGTCCTGAAGACTCATCGATCAAGGGAATGCTCGACATGGCCTACTTGACTGCCGACAGTTATTTAAAAGCTTTAGCAGATAAATCAGGCGGGCGACTCTTGCGTGCGGACACGATCCAATCATTGCCTGACGCGTTCCAGCAGATCGCCGCGGAGCTGCGCACGCAATACCTGCTCGGCTATTACCCGATCAAGAAAGAACGCGACGAGCGCTACCGGAAGATCAAAGTCGAGACTAGCCGCAAAGACGTGGCCATCCGCGCCCGCCCCGGCTACATCGCCACGCAAGCACACTAGTAGCCACAAAGAGGCACAAAAAAGCACAAGAGTAAAATCCGAGTTTAGAGTTTAGCCGCTAGGCTGCGGCTTTGACAGAGCAAGCTGAAGCTTGAACTCTGAACTCTGGAATTTCTTTTTGTGTTCTATTGCGCCTTTTTGTGGCTTACCTGATTTTGTGCTACAAAACTCACTCATGCCGGACCGAGCCGAAGCCTGGGAACTGTTGTGTGAATACACAAAGGGCGACAGCCTGCGTAAACACGCGCTCGCTGTCGAAGCCGCGATGCGCGCGTGCGCGAAGCGTTACAACGAAGGTCCTGCTGATGAAGATGAGTGGGGGATGGTCGGTTTGCTCCACGACTTCGACTACGAGATGTTTCCCACCGCCGATCAACACCCGTTTACAGGCGCGAACATTCTCTGCGGCCGCGGCTACTCCGATCGAATCATTCGAGCCATCATGGGCCACGCCACATATACTGGCGTGCCGCGCGACACCGATATGGCCCGCGCACTTTTTGCCACCGACGAGCTCTGTGGCTTTCTCGTAGCGTGCGCGCTGGTCAGGCCGTCGCGCAGTCTCGACGACATGGAAGTCTCTTCAGTCAAGAAAAAATTGAAAGACAAAGCGTTCGCGCGCTCGGTGAATCGCGACGACATCAAACAAGGCGTCGAAGAGTTGGGAGTGAATATCGACGAGCATATACGTTTCGTGATCGACGCGCTGCGGCCAGTTCAAAAAGAGATCGGGTTGAATCCGATCAGTGCGTGAGCTTTACGAAGCGATGTGCTCGGCAGGCGGGCGGGGCTCGAGTGGCCTATATCGTCCGGTTATTATCGAAGCGGCGATGAAAAAAGTGAGTGTCAGTATTATCGCGACGATCGCGGTGAGAAATGCCTGCAACTTGCGGCGCCGCGCCGTATGGCGATAAACAAAGATTGAAGCAAAAGTAATCGTCGCGATCGGAAGCAGGAGAGTAGAAGTAACGAGCAGGCTCGGGTTAGAGAGGGCCTTTTCGGAGAAGACACCCAACACGAGCGCGATGCAGATGCCGGCGCCCACAACTGCCGCCAGCACCGAAGCGGCGATTACGAGCTTCAATCGCATCCGGGCAAGTTCCTCGTTTTGATGCTCGTGTGCAAAGCTCCTCCTTGGCTGGGTGGAGAAAGGCGCCGCCAAGGATACCACAGGGACGGACCACATTACGGACTGAAATAGATGATCACAAGAAACGCGCTGCTCTGGTTGTCCCAACGGGAAGGGTTAAAGGATTTCGCCACTAACTTTAAAGTTTTCAAAAAACTCACCACCCGTTTCGTTGCGGGCGACACTATTGACGAAGTTATTCCACTAATTCGTCAGCTCAATGCAGAAAACTGTACGGCTTCATTCGATCACTTGAACGAGTCGGTCGGAAGCGACGAGGAAGCCGAGCAGGAAGTTACGGAATATCTGGACATACTCGAGAAGATCGACGAGTCGCGCATTCGCTCAAACGTTTCGATCAAGCTGACGCAGTTTGGGCTTGGTCTCGATGCAGATCTGGCCTATCGCAATGCGCGGCGAATTGTTGAAGAGGCAAATGGCCGCGGGAATTTTGTGAGAGTCGACATGGAAGGCTCGGACGTTACGCAGGTGACGATCGACATCTTCAAACGGCTGCGCGCTGAATTTGGGCTGAACGATGTCGGCATCGTGTTGCAGTCGTACCTGTACCGCACGTATGCCGATGCCGAGGAGCTCCTGAAACTGCCCGCGCGCATTCGTATCTGCAAAGGCGCCTATAACGAGCCACCGGAAGTCGCGTTTCCTGACAAGAAAGACGTCGATGCCAACTACGTAAAAGTGATGCAACTGTTGTTAGCGAGCGGCACTTATCACGGCATTGCGACGCACGATCCGAAGATGATTGACGCGACCATTGATTTCGCAAAGCGTGAGGGAATCGGGAAAGAAAAATTTGAGTTTCAGATGCTTTACGGCGTCCGGCGTGACCTGCAGCGACAGCTCGCGCGTGATGGTTTCAATGTAAGAATCTATGTTCCTTACGGTAAACACTGGTATCCTTACTTCATGCGCAGGCTGGCGGAGCGTCCTGCGAATGTGTGGTTCGTGTTGAAGAACCTGGCGAAGGGCTGAGTCGATGGATTGGATCTGGATAGTCTGGTGCATCCTGGGTGCGATACTCATTGTCGCGGAGATCTTCACGACGGGCTTTGTGCTGTTATGGTTCGGTATCGGAGCGCTTGCCGCCGCCTTCGCAGGATTCATCGGGATTGATAGCCTGGCGATACAGTTTGCGATTTTTGCAGTTGTCTCGATGTCGTTGACTGCCGCCTCGCGAACGATCTTCGTCAATTACTTTTCACATGGGAAAACCGGGCTGTCGTTACGCACTGGTGTTGATGCTTTGCCGGGAAAGATCGGGACTGTGGTTTCGTCGAGCCGCGGTGCGTTACAGGAAGGTGCAGTGAAAGTTTTTGGATCGACGTGGACTGCGTATCCCGCGCCGGGTGAGCCACCGTTGGAAGCGGGCGAGCGGGTTTGTGTTGAGAGTGTTGAAGGCGCGTCGATCTACGTGAAAAGGATCGACGGCGAACCTGAGTGGAGACTAAAGCAGTAACACAGATTGAACGGATTAATGCGGTTCGGTATCGGCTTCGTAAGTGTCGTCGAGGGTCTTGTCTTCCTCGAGCGGTGGCAGCTCGATCGTGATCCGGTCCGTTGCGGGCGCTTCCAAATCGTTACCCGAGAAGCGCGCGAGCACGACAGTGATATTGTCCTCACCACCGCGATTGTTCGCCTCTTCAATCAACGCATCACACGCCTTCGATAGATCGTTCCTGCTGTTGAGCACGATGTGCTGAATATCTTCCGCGCGTAACTTTCCCGACAGTCCATCGCTACAAAGCAACACGAGATCGTCCTGCCGCAGACGAATCCTGCCGGTCACCGGCTGCACTTCGCTCTGCGCGCCGAGTGCTTGCAGGATCACATTGCGGAACATGTGTGTCTCAGCTTCCGATTCGCTGATCTGTCCCACGTCAACCAGTTGCTGCACGAGCGACTGGTCCTTCGTTGCGAGTCGAATCTGATCCTTGCGGATAACGTAACCGCGACTGTCGCCAACCTGAACCAGGTCGAGATTGTCGCCGCGGACCGCCGCCCCGGTAAACGTGGCGCCCATGCCCGCACAACGCGAGTCTTCCTGGCTTTTCAGATGGATAGCAGTGTTGGCGTAATGCGTGGCGTTCTTCAGGCACTCGACTAGATCGAGATCGGGATCACAATTGGCATCACCCTCGCCAATCAGCATCTTGCGGACTGAATCGACGGCCATGCGGCTTGCGACGTCGCCAGCGAGTGCGCCGCCCATGCCGTCGGAAACTACCAGGACGAGGCCTTTGTCGCCCAAATCGAAGCGCGTCAGGTTGTTGGGTGGGGGGTTGCCATCGGCGCCGGTCCAGGTTTGTTCGGTAGACAGGTCGAGTACGAGAAAATTGTCTTCATTTCCACGTCGCACTCGGCCAACGTCCGATTTGGCGTATAACTCAACAATCATAAATGGAGAGCTAATAGGAAGTCGTTAAATAAAGGCTGAGAACCGGGAGATTGTAACCCATCCTGGTAATCCTGAGAATCCTGTATCCTCTCTAAATTTGGCCTAAGGCCTGGTCGAGATCCGCAATGATGTCGTCAGTATCTTCAATCCCGACCGAGATACGCACCAGGCCATCAGTAATACCTAAACGCTGCCGCTTTGATTCCTCAACCGAAGCGTGCGTCATCGTCGCCGGGTGTGAGATCAGGGTCTCCACACCGCCCAAACTCTCCGCAAGAGTGCAGAGCTTAACAGACTCGAGCACCTTCCGCGCGTTTTCCAGCGAGCCCACGTCAAACGATACCATGCCGCCGAAACCGTGTTGCTGGCGGCGCGCCAGAGCGTGCTGCGGGTGCGACGCCGAGCCGGGATAATAAACCTTTTTCACCTTTGGATGCTCTTCTAAAAATGCGGCGACGGCGCGACCGGTCTTGTCGTGCTGTTCCATGCGCAAGGCGAGCGTCTTCGTGCCGCGCAGTACGAGCCACGAGTCGAACGGCGAGAGAATCGCGCCCGCACTGTTTTGCACGAAGCCGATCCAGTTTGCGTCCTCTTCATCGTTCAAAACGACGACGCCGCCGATGCCGTCTGAGTGACCGTTGAGATATTTGGTCGTTGAGTGCACGACGATATCGACGCCAAACTCGAGTGGACGTTGCAGGTATGGCGACATAAATGTGTTGTCGCAAACGACACGCGCTCCGGCGCGATGCGCAATCTCGCTGACTTCCTTTAGATCGGTAAGGATCATCACGGGATTGGTCGGCGTCTCGAGAAACACCATTTTTGTGTTTGGCTTGATCGCAGCCTCGACGTTAAGTGGATCAGATGTGTCGACGTAATCGAAGGTGAGGTTGTAGTTCGCGAGTATGCGATTGAAGAGACGCGCGGTGCCGCCGTAAGTATTATCGGAGACGATGACGTGTTCGCCTGCTTTCACGAGTCGCAACGTTGCGTCGATTGCGGCCATGCCGGAAGCGAACGCGAAACCGAAACGCCCTCCTTCGATTGCCGCGATGTTGCGTTCGACTGCGGAGCGCGTCGGGTTTTGGGTGCGCGCGTACTCGTAACCTTTGTTCTTTCCGAGTGCGTCCTGTGCGTACGTTGATGTTTGGTAGATCGGAACCGTGACGGCGCCGGTGGCCTCGTCAGGTTCTGATCCGGTGTGAATGGCTGTAGTTGCAAATCCCATATTCAGTTACTCGTCAAAAATTCCCTGGCTGCGATATCGCTCGGCGCCGTCGGGAAAAACCGTGACGACGCGTTTGCCAGGGCCAAGTCGTTCCGCAATTTTATACGACGCGGCGGCAGCGGCGCCCGACGACCAGCCGCCGAGCAGTCCCTCCAGTTTGGCGATCTTCTTCAGCGCCGCGCAAACTTCGTCATCCTGGACCATCATGATCTCGTCGGCGAGAGTCGCGTCGAAGATCTTCGGAATAAAATCGCGCTGGCCGATGCCTTCGACTTTCTTTGGTCCAGGTTGTCCACCGCCGTAAATCGATCCTTCCGGCTCTACAAGAACACAAAGCACGTTGCGATTGTGTTTTCGCACTGCACGCGAGACGCCGCAGAACGTGCCAGAAGTGCCCGCTCCAATCACGACGGCGTCTATCTCGCCGTTCATTTGCTCGATGATCTCGCGCGCGGTCGTGAGTTCATGAAAACACGGGTTCGCATTATTCTCAAATTGCTGCGGCACGAAACTGCCTTCAATCGTTTCTGCGAGCTCGTGACAACGGTCGATGGCGCCTTGCATGCCGGCCTCGTGTGAGACGTATTCGATCTCACCGCCGAGCGCTTCGATCAGCTTCATTTTCTCGACTGCAAAGCCTCGCGGGACGCAGAGAATAACACGGTAGCCGCGCGCAACTCCCACGAGTGCGAGCCCGATGCCGGTGTTTCCGGCGGTCGGCTCGATGATGGTGGCGCCGGGCTTGAGCAGACCCTTTTCCTCGGCGTCGAGAATCATCCCCAACGCCGCGCGGTCTTTTACGGACCCGCCGGGATTAAGCCATTCAATTTTCGCGTAAATACCGGCGAGTGGTGGTTTCGCAAAACGGGAAAGATGAAGAAGGGGAGTCTGGCCTATGAGATCCAGAACACTTTCTGCGACGCCGCGCTGCATCGTCCCGGATGTTAGCATTAGCCACAAAAAGGCACAAAAGTCACAAAAACGATTTTGCGCTTTTTGCGCCTTTTTGTGGCTAATACTGGATCAAGCTGCCCTCGCGTTTGGCGCGGCGGACGGCGCGGCTGAAGACCCATAGGGAGAAGGGGAGGAGGATGACGAGGAAGGCCAGGAGTGTGAACAGTGGCTGTGTGACCTGGGCGAGGCCGTGGCCTTCGATGAGGACCTGGCGGATGCCCTGGAGGCCGTGAGTGGTGGGGAGGATCAGGGAGATGCTGCCGA
>DATHTI010000382.1:0-11140 GCA_035463335.1 Pyrinomonadaceae bacterium
AGTCCACTGGCAACGAGTTGTGGTGCGAATGCCGCGAGTGATTCTTGAGTAATTCCACTAAACACGAGCGGTGTTGCAATCGGCGTCATTTGCTGGCCGAGCAATGGCATCAGCGGCGAGCCGGCGGAAACGGGCGCCAGAAGTGAAACTGATCCCACGGCGGGCTTCGGCAGATTTGGCTTCCAGTCAGCTCCGGCTAGCTGCGAAAACGAAACGACGCGCGGCTCTTTCGGTTTAGCGTTTTCCGAGCCCTTGTTGAAGAGGTCGATCATCTGCTTGATCGGCGTGATACCCGCGATCGGCTCTTTTGAGAAAGGAAAACTGAAGGCAATCGCGCCGACGATCTTTCCGTCGATGTAAACCGGCGAGCCGGACATGCCCGCAAACACGCCTGTCTTTTCGACGTTCGATCCGCTGAGTTTCGCAATGATTGCCGACTGTCGTGGGCCAGGAAATCCCGGCAGCACGCCGAGCACCTCGACGCCAAATTCCTGCGTGTCAGAGCCGCTGAACACGGTCCGCGCAGTGCCCTTCATGCCGGGGCGAAGATCTTCGAGTGGAAACAGCTCAGGGGCTTTTGCTCGAGCAACATTTTGAGCCGTGGCAAGGCCCGTCAGCGTAGTAAGCAAAATCGCTAATAGAACAAAGCGGGTAACTCTAATCATTAACCAACCTCCGCCTGCCAAGTTACAGGATTTCAGCATTTTCGTACAGGATTTCAGGATTCTCAAGATTTACAGGATAATCCCGTCCGGTATGGAAGCCTTTATCCTCGCCGGCGGCGCCTCCAGAAGAATGGGAACTGATAAGTCTCAGTTGCTGATTGAACGCCAAACGTTTGCCGATCGAATTGCAGAAACGCTGTTGCGTGTCGCTGGTTCCGTTTCTCTCGTAGGCGGGCAGAGCTCAAGGCTGCGCACGGTTGCGGATGTCTATCCGCAGTGGGGCGCGCTGGGTGGACTGCACGCTGCGCTCGCTGCGTGCAAAGATGAGTGGGCCATCGTCGTCGCTTGCGATCTGCCATTTGTGACTGCGGAGCTCTTCTCGTTTCTCGCCGCCTTGCGCGTGGACCACGACGCCGTCGTTCCCGTTCAGCAGGACGGGCGGCCACAGCCGTTGGCCGCGCTCTATCGTGTTGACCCTTGCCTGCAACGCTCGGCGGAGCTGATTGAAGCAGGACGCAGAAGGCCGTTGGACCTGCTCGAGGTAGTCAACACGCGCTGGGTTCAATTCGATCAATTAACTAATCTCGCTCAGGCGGAAAGGTTTTTTGTTAACATCAATACGCCGTCAGACTATGATGAAGCCATCAGAGGACACTCACGCTAATGCCGCCCCGACGAAGAATTGGTAAAAGACTCATCAAGTCTTTCCTGCCAATAGCACTGGTGATCGTGCTGGCTATCGTGGGCGCGCTTTCTTTCGTCATCTACTGCGTGACCCGTCCCACCAAGCGTCCTTACGTTGTCACTCCGGAATCGTTTTCAAGAATCAGCGGTCGAGCAATAAAGGTCACGGATGAAACCTGGACCAACGCCGACGGGCGCAATGCGCGCGGCTGGCTGCTCAAAGGTACTGAAGGCGCGCCTGCGGTTGTTTTATTGCATCGATATGGCGGCGATCGCTCGTGGCTGTTCAATCTCGGCGTCAAGATTAACGAGACGACTAACTTCACGATCCTCTGGCCCGACCTGCGCGGTCATGGTGAGAGCCCGCTGATCGGAGCCACGTCGCTCGGCGTTCGTGAAGGCGACGATCTGCTGGGGGCGATCAAGTACCTGCGCGGTTTGAAAACGGAGGGCCAGAAGACGCTCGTGGGCGAGAGTCTCGGGATTTATGGCGTCGAGCTTGGTGCGTACAGTGCGCTGAAGGCGGCGCGCAACGAGCCGCTCGTGAAGGTGCTCGTGCTCGACTCGGTCGTGCTTTCGCCGAACGATCTGCTCAGCGCGGCAGTGGCGAGTTGTGTCGGGCTGGACAACGGGTTGGTCCAATACTTTTCACGCGTCGCGATGAAAACTTACATGCTCGGCGGTTATGACGATACGAGTGCGTGTGAGTTTGCGGGAGCGATACGCGATCCGAAAGTGATGTTGCTTTCGGGGACTGATGCGGGGACGTTGCGTGAGGCGACGATGTCGTTGCAGAAGTGTTTTCCTAATGGCGCGAATGTCGAGGTGCGGACTGATTTGCCGTTGAGTGGATTTGGGCTGCCGTCAGTCACCGGCGAGCAAGGGGAAGCGTACGATCGAGTCGTGATCGAGTTCTTTGCGCGCAATCTTCGGTAGACCTTTATCCACAGATTCCACAAATTCTGTGTAATCTGTGGATGAACTATGGCTTCCAACCCATCACTGCTGTTTTTCCATTATCACCAATAACCTCAATCGTCGGCACGCTGCGAAAGTTATTCACGTACTCGACCGGTATCATCACCACGAATTTGCCGCCGCGCGCGCGCGCCTCATCGACAGATACCTGGTCGAACGTTCGCGGCTCACCATCAGGCCCGTACACAACTCGGCCATACGCATAAAACTCAGCCGATCGATCATCACTTCGCTGCGCGAGTACCGGAGCGTCCGCATAACCACGCGCATCAGCCAGCAACAACAGCTCGCGCACCGACTCGCGACCCGCATATCGCATCGCCCCAAAATTCAAAACAATCACAACCAAAATCACTGTCGCACTCGCAATAACGAGCGGCCACCTCGGATTGAAGATCCGCGTCAAGCGATCGCTCACGAGCAACGCAACAGCCGGTAGCGCCGGCAGCACGTAACCCGGCAGCTTCGATCCTGAAAACGAGAAAAACACGATCGGCAACAGCAGCCATGCGAGTGAGAAAACATGGACGATGCTGAGGTTATCAGCGCCTCGCCACGTCCAACCTCGCACTTTCGCGAGTGAGAGGATGAGATAAGGCGTCCACGGCAATGCAAGCAGCAGGATGATTACCGGGTAGAAATAAATCGGCTGCGGATGGTGATACTTGTTCGATACGTACCGCGCAAAGTGATGCTGGATGAAAAACTCGTCGATAAACGCCCAGCCGTGTCGTGCGATAACTGGTCCATACCAGATCGCGGAAACAGCCAGCGCCAGCGGCACGCCCCAGAACAAACTCAGCAGCACCGATCGCGACGGCCACGCACGTCTTAAGACGTAATACAAACCCACGACGCCAAACGGGATCACGATCCCGACGAGTCCCTTCGCGAGCAGAGATAAACCGACGAACACGTAGAAACCTGCCAGCAGGAGTCGTTTGTTTCGTGTGGTTGGCAGCTCATGTAAAAGAAAAAACGCGAGCGACCAGGTGGTTGTCATCGTGATTACAACATCAAAACTCGCCGCGCGTGAGAACACGATCAGACCGAGCGAGCTGGCCGTTACGACAACACTCCAAAACGCAAAGCCGCGCGGCTCCTCGCGATCGATCTCGCGCCCGACACACCACGCCGCCGCGATCGTCAGCAGTCCACACAATGCCGGACCAAAGCGAGCCGCCCATTCATTAACGCCGAACACTTTGAACGCGCCCGCGATCATCCAGTAAAGCAGTGCGGGTTTTTCAAACCACGTGTGATGTCCGAGTGTCGGCGTGATCAGATCGCCGGTGAGAAACATCTCGCGTGCCACCTGCGCGTAGCGCGGCTCGTCTGGACCAAGCAGCGGCAGCTTGCCGAGGCCGTAGAGATAAAAAGCGATGATGATGGCGAAAAGGAGAATGTAGACTCGCTTGGCAAGCGTTGAAGGATGCAAGTATATTCGGGCTCCGTGATAACGAAGTCAGTTTTACAGGATTACAGGATTTCCAAGAATTAGCATGATTTTGTTAATTCTGAAAATCCTGTAATCCTGTAAAAGGTTTTAACACAGAAAATGCTACGCACAGCAGTCATCGGAGTCGGCAGTCTCGGGCGGCAACACGCTCGCATCCACGCAGATCTCGCATCGGAAGGTGTTTCGCAATTCGTCGCCGTCTGCGATCTGAACGAACAAACAGCACGTTCCATCAGCAGCGAGCGAGAAACTGATTGGACCACAAACTGGCGCGAGCTCATCGGCCGCATTGACGCCGCCAGTCTCGCTGTCCCAACAGAAGTTCACTGCGAGATCGCGTGCGGCCTGCTCGAAGCCGGCATTCACGTGCTCGTTGAAAAACCCATTTCACGCACGCTCGAAGAAGCCGATCGCATGATCGAAGCCGCCGCGCGCGGCAACGCGATTCTTCAGGTCGGACACCTCGAACGTTTCAATCCCGCGATGGTCGCGTTGCGGCCGCACGTGCGCAAACCCGTTTATTTCGAGATTCATCGCGTCGGGCAGTTCACCGCGCGCTCACTCGATATCGACGTCGTGCTCGACTTGATGATTCACGATCTCGACATCGTGCAGTGGCTCGTCGGCGAAGACGTTGAAGTTACAGACATTCACGCGGTGGGGATCGCGATTCTTACAAACAAAGTCGACGCGGCGAATGCGCGGCTCGAGTTCTCGTCGGGCGCGGTGGCGAATATCACGGCCTCGCGCGTCGGGACGGAGAAGATCCGGAAGATGCGTTTTTTCCAGCCGCACGACTATATCGCTATCGATTACACGACGAAGCGCGCGTCAGTCAGTAGTCTCGCGCCGCCGGCAGCGAGCGGGTCGTGGCCCGGCGTTCACGTGAAGCATCTCGACATCATCGATGTTGAGCCGTTGCGCGCGGAGATTGTTTCGTTTCTGGAATCGGCGCGAGATCGCACAACGCCAGCGGTGTCAGGACTTGAGGGGAGAAATGCGTTGAGTCTCGCCTTGCGGACGCTCGAGAGGATTCGTGAGCACGCGGAACATCCGGGAGTGAAACCACAGATCGAACGGATTTGAAATGCGGATGGTTAATCAGCAATTGTCGGGCCTGCTGCAACAGCACATTGAGGCAGGAGAGTTTCCATCCGCAGTGTATCTCGTCGGCGAGCGCGATGAGATCATTTACGAGGATGCGCTGGGCCATTCGGTTGTCGAGCCGTATCGCGTCGCAAACAAGATCGACACGATTTACGATCTCGCATCGCTTACGAAGCCCCTCGTGACCGCGTTTCTGTGTGCGCGCCTCATTGAGCTCGGCGAGTTGACGCTCGACAGCTCCGTTTCTCACTACCTGCCGGAGTTTGATCGCACTGACAAGCAGATGATCACGATTCGCGAGCTGCTGACGCACACTTCGGGGCTGCCTGCGTGGCGACCGCTCTACGTGCTCACCGAGGACCAGCCGGATTCGTCTGCTGGTGCGATCGCGAACCTCGATCTCGAGTACAAGCCCGGTACGCGTGTGGTCTATAGCGATCTCGGATTCATCGCGCTGGGGATCTTGCTGGAGCGCCTGATGCACGGGGGTCTCGCGGACATGGCGAAGCGCGAGATCTTCGAGCCGTTGAAACTGCAACAGACGTTTTTCAATCCGGAGAGTGCGTTGCAGACGGGCATTGCGGCGTGTGAAACGGGCAACACTTATGAAGCCGGCATGTGTAAGGAAACGGGCGCGGGTGAGTATGCGAATTCGCGTCAGCGTCTGATCTGGGGTGAAGTACACGATGGCAATGCGTTCTTTCTGGGTGGCGCGGCGGGACATGCCGGGTTGTTCTCGACTGCGCGCGAGACGTTTCTGATGGCACAGGAGTTTCTGAGGGAGTCGACCACACTGCTCGCGCCCGAAACGTGCAAGCTGTTTCGGGAAAACATGACGCCGGGTTTGGAAGAGGCGCGCTCGATTGGATGGCAACTGGCGGCGACGAAGGATTCAACGGGCGGAGCTGATCTGCCGCCGGACAGCTTCGGTCACAACGGGTTTACGGGCACCTGTGTCTGGATCGATCCGGTGCGGCGTCGCGTCTTCATCCTGCTCACCAACCGCACACACGCGCACGCGCTGCCGTTTGCGAATATCAATGCAGTGAGACGCGAATTCAACACTTTGGCTGTTAAAGCCGCGGATTTACGCGGCTTATAACTTCAGCCGTAAAGTTGTGCCGATAACATGCAGGTCGCCGGGAATGCTCACGCCGTCGTTCTGTCGCAGGTAGTAAACATCCTGCGTGAAGTGTTTGTTGAAAACCTTGCTGCCGCCCACACTAAATCGATTCCGTACCCAGCGATCGAGGCTCCAGTCGTAGAAGACTTCATCTGCAACGAACAGCGACAAACTCCATTCAGAACGGCCGACCGGATGCTCGACCTGCAATCGGTTGCGATAACGGGTCGAACTAATTCCCGGATTTCGAATCCGTCGCTCAAATAGATTTCGATCACTAAACCGAAACTTCTCAACATTGAACCGCAGCGTCACCGGCAGCGACAGCCGACTCTCCCATCCTCTCCGGTTACGAATAGGCTGCGTCGCGATGTAGAGATAGTTCGGCGCGATCGTCACATGTTGGCCAAACCTGAACGTGAATCCGGTGCCGATGCGCTCGTCAACTGGACGACTGATATCACGACCAAGACGCAATACACCGAGAATGTTGAAATCGATGTCCTTCGTCATCGGAATCGAGACCTGGACATCACTCCAGAACTGGTTGTCAGTTTGATCGACAGCCTGGGCTAAAACGAGGCCGCTCAAAACAAGCAACAGAAAGCACGCACACGCGCTCTGCCTCAATTGGCACCTTTTGAGCCTTGCGGCGGCAAGACTGTGAATGAGGTTAGCGCGACGACCACACGCTCCCCGGCACGCAGACGTGTAGCACTCGCTTCAGGCTTCGGACGCGTGGCGATGATCGATTTCGAGGGCTTCCGGTCAGGTGTCTCTGTGGTAAGGAGATAAGAAGTCTCGTCTGTTTTGCATTCTTCCGGCCCGGCTTCCATGCGCAGGCGCAATCGTTCATAAGCACCCACGAAAGCGACCTCCTCGATGATCGCGCTGGCGAGCCGCGGGTGCCGCAGGGCGTCTTCACGATTTAGCGATACGTCTTCAGGACGGAACACAATCTTCACACAATCGCCCGGCTTGAACTTCGTCTGGTCCAGGGTCGCGGGAATTTGCGCGCCACCCACGTCGATAAAATTCTCCCGCACCACTGCATCGAGAACATTCGCCGCACCGAGAAATGTCGCGACGTATTCCGTCGCCGGATGATTGTAGATCTCGAACGGCGTTCCGATCTGCTCGATACGGCCCACGTTGAGCACGGCTACACGATCGCCAAGCTCGAGCGCTTCTTCCTGATCGTGCGTGATGAAGATCGACGGCACGTTTACTTTTTTCAAGAGCGAGCGAATCTCGCGACGCAGGTGAACCCGCGTCTGCGTGTCGAGCGCGCCGAACGGCTCGTCAAACAGAAGCACTTCGGGTTTGTAAGCGAGCGTGCGCGCGATCGCGACGCGCTGCTGCTGCCCGCCGGAAAGCTGCGAAGGATATTTCTTGCGATGCTCTTCGAGCTGGACCAGGGACAACAGCTCGTTCACCGTCTCGCGAATCTCCTTGCGCTTCCGTTTGCGGATGCGGAGACCGTAACCGATGTTCTTCTCCACGGTCATCTTCGGAAACAGCGCATAGGATTGGAAGATAACGCCAACACCTCGCTCGCGTGCGGGTAGCTCGGTCACATCTTTGCCGTGCAGCATCACTTTGCCCGTGTACGGCATCTCGAGTCCGGCAATGATGCGCAGGATCGTAGTCTTGCCGCTGCCGGAAGCGCCGAGCAACACCAGCACCTCACCTTCACCGACATCGAAACTGATGTTTTCGAGGACGCTAGCCTTGCCGAAACGTTTGCTGATCCCGATCACACTGGCAGCACTGAGCGAGGGCGGCGCGCTCGATACCGGCGCCTCGAATTTCGGGATAAATGTTTCCTTCGCCTTGGCCATTTAGATCTTAATCAACGTCGAGCCAGTCACGTGCGAAGAACAGCACGCTGAAGATCAGGAACGAAAACAACGCAAGCACGATCGCGATCGCATTCGCTGCTTCAATCTGACCTTCGTTAAATTTCGCAAAGATATACAACGGCGCTGTCTGTGTTCGTCCGGCAAGATTTCCTGACACGAGGATCGTCGAGCCAAACTCACCCACTGCACGCGCAAACGTCAGCAACGCGCCCGAGACGATCGCGCCGCGCAAAGACGGCAAGGTCACGTACCAGAACGTCTGCCAGCGCGTGGCGCCGATCGTGGCTGAAGCTTCTTCAAGCGAGTGGCTCATCGTGTCGAACACAGGTTTGATGACGCCGAACGCGAGCGGGAATGTAACAAAGATGTTTGCGAGAATGATCGCAAACGCAGTGAACATGATTTGGTAACCATGCGGCGCGAACAAACGGCCGAGCGTGCCGTATGGGCCCCAAAGCAGTAGCAGTGCGAAGCCGGCGACAGCGGTCGGGATTGCGGTCGGAAGCGAGATCGTAACGATAAGAGCGTTGCGTCCCCAGAAGTTGTAACGCGAGAGGACGTACGCAGCAAAAAGACCAAAGATGACATTGAAGACGGTGGCCCAGAAGCTCGTCGCCATCGAGAGTTTGAGTGCGAATATTGCTTCGGGGGCAGTTAGCGCAGCCCAGAATTTATCGAGACCATTGCTCGTGCCGAAGATGAAGATCGAAGCGAGCGGCAGGAACACGAGCGGCAACATCATAAACACGAGCATGCCGATACTGAGCGGCCGCGCCACATCAAACCCACGCACATGTCGCATCGCTGGAACTAAGCTACTCATCTTAAAACCTTAACCACGGATATCCGCGGTTCATTTTCGTTGCACCTGGTCCCGAAAAATCTGCTCGATCACCTCGGGATAGGCCTTGTCCCAACCACGAAAATATTCAATCGTAAACGGCATCTCGATATGCCCAAACCCCTTGCTCGCCTGGTTGAACGCATCGTTCGTGCTCGAATAAAAATGAAACTTGACGAACGCCTCCTGCGCTTCATCACTCCACAAATACTGCATGAACGCATCGATCACCGGGCGCTTCGCGGCGGTGATGTTTTTGTCGATCACGCACGCTGGATGCTCGCTGAAGATCGTCGATTGCGGTATTACAACTTCGATCGGCGCGTTCGCTTCCTTCATCAACAACGCTTCCAGCTCGTAAGTGATCAGCGCATCGCCGTTGCCGAGCTCGAAAGTCGTTCGTGCTTCGCGTGCCGATCCAGGTGTTGAGATCACGTTCTTCCAGATCGCGCGCAGTGTTTGCAATGCCTTCGGTTTATCAGCTTCTTCGCGGTTGGTCGCCGACTTCTTCAACTCCGATCCGTAGATCGCGAGTATCGACCACTGCGCGCCGCCGGAGCTGATCGGATCCGGATGGATCAGGCGAATTCCCGGTTTTGCGAGGTCTGAAAAGTCGCGAATCCCCTTCGGATTGCCGCGGCGCACGATGATCACGAAAGGTGTCTTGTTGACGATTCCCTTTCCCGGCAACGAATGCCAGTCAGTAGTCACGAATCCGTCTTTTTGCAGTCGCTGCACGTCGCGCTCGATCGAAAGGATCGCGATCTCGGCCGGCGCACCCTGCAAAATCTGGTTTGTTACTGTTTCAGAACCAGCAAACGACGATTGAAACTGCACCGTCTGGCCGTGTTGCTGTTTCCATTTCGCTGAGAAGCCCGGAAAGATCGCTTTCTCAAGCGACTCTTTCATGATCGAGAACCCGTAAAGCGTGATCGTGATATCGCCGCTTTCGCCTGGCGGCGTGGGCAGACAACTCACAACAAGCATCGCCGTGATAAGCGCAACGGTCGCAAGAAACGGAATGCTGTGGGAAGTCGTCTTCCTCATGCAACCTAAAGTTTGGCTTGCGGGGGTTGCTCGTCTATACCACAGAGTGAGGAGTCTGATCCACAGATTCCGCAGATTACGCAGACTACTTTATGAAAAACTCAGGTAAATCTATGTAATCTGTGGATGGTTTTTGTAGTAGTATGCGGGCGTGCTACTGAGGAAAGCCATTGCTTTGCTGTTGGCGCAGGCTTTTTTTCTCCCCATCGCACTCGGTCAACAACAAACTCCTGAAGCCACTCGACCACGCCGGGCCCAACCGGTTTGGACGTCGCCGTCTGCCACGACCCCGATCATTTCCACCCCAACACTGACGACAACAACTGGTGCGGAACCGAAGATTCGTGTCGCACTGACTACTGACGCGCGTTCCGCAGTCATTTCCACGAGTGGACATTTGATGAATGCGAGTGGTGGTGGCACGACTCTGACGGCCCTCGATACGTCGCGTGTTCGCGTTGATCCACGACTTCTGTCTCCGCTTCCGACGGCTGTTGAAGAGAGCGGATTTCGAGTGCTCGTTGGCGGCGCAGCATCGCGTGAAGAAGCGGAAGAGAACGAAAAAGAGATTCAGAAGATCACGGGCGAAGACGCACACGCGGCTTACGACACGGAGACTAAAACGTGGGGAATGTTTGTCGGCGGCAAGCTTTCGCGTGAAGAGGCGGAAGAGCTGCGCGCTCGTCTCGAGACGGCAGGCATTGATGCGACGATCGAGGGAAAACAGACGGTTGCGCAGAAGCAGTCGTCTACAAATAACAATAGTCCGGTGCGTCTCACGTCGCGACCTGCGCAGCCGTCGCGTGAAGTTGTCGCTTCGTCTACCGGAGGAAAAATCTTTAGCTCGAGTGCGCCAGTCGCGTTTGCGTCGGACGACGAGCAGAACGCGCCCGTGCGTTATAACGATCGACCATATCGCGGACGCATTGAAGTGTTCACAAACTTGCGCGGCTCGCTCACGGTCGTAAATGAGCTCGGACTGGAAGACTACGTACGCGGCGTTGTCGCTAACGAGCTTTCGCCCGGCGGTTATCCCGCGATTGAAGCGCAAAAAGCACAGGCGATCGCGGCGCGCACGTACGCACTCAGGAACCGCGGCCAGTTCATGTCGCAAGGGTTCGACATCCTGCCGACAACGCGCTCGCAAGTCTATCGTGGTCTAACTTCGGAAAACCCACTCTCGACGCGCGCAGTTGACGAAACGCGCGGCGTGATCGCGACTTACAACGGTGAGCCAATCAACGCGCTCTACACGTCGACGTGCGGCGGCCGCACTGAAGACTCCGAGAAAATATTCAACGAAGCGATGCCTTACCTGCGCGCGCATGAGTGTTCCGGAGAGTCGTTCGATCGATTCGTGATCAGAACATCGCG
>DATHTI010000383.1:0-7960 GCA_035463335.1 Pyrinomonadaceae bacterium
GCGCCCGCACTCGAGCGGCTCGTTTGGCACTGTCTCGAGAAGGCTCCCGATCATCGTTTTCAATCCGCGAGCGACGTCGCGTTTGCACTGGATTCACTTTCAGGCGTGACCACACACGCAAGCCAGCAGACGTTAACACGTGGCTCTATCCTGATTCGCAGCCGGTGGACACGCGAGCGTCTAATCTGGCTCAGCATTTGCCTGCTGCTTCTGGCCGGCATGTCAGCGTTCGCAGTCGCGCATTTTTCAAGGCCGGAGCCAAATGTTCGTGCCGTGCGACTCGCCCTCACCACGCCCGACCAATCAACATTTCCGGCTCACATAACAGTCTCACCTGACGGCTCGCACGTCGCTTTTACTGCAAGCAACGCCGAGGGCAAGCGCGAGCTGTGGGTGCGCTCACTCGACTCCGATCAGGGACAGAAACTGGCTGGTACCGAAGGCGCGCTGTCGCCATTCTGGTCACCGGATAGTCGTTCCATCGGCTACTTCGCAAACGGAAAACTGTTCAAGGTCGAGGCGGTGCGCGGTCGTCCGCAGTTTCTGTGTGATGTTCGCGAGAATAGTGGAGGCGCATGGAGTAGCGAAGGAGTGATTCTGTTTGGTGGACCAGAAGGAATAAATCGCATCGCCGCGCAGGGAGGCACGCCTGAGCTCGCCACGCGGATCGATGCGAAAGAGGAAGCGCATCGCTGGCCGTATTTCCTGCCGGACGGCCGTCACTTCATCTTTCTGGCTGATGCACAGACGACTGAAAACCACCACGTTCGCATAGGCTCGCTCGATTCACCGGAGACTCAGATTCTCTTCAATGCCGTAACGCGTATTGCTTATGCGCCGCCAGGTTACCTGCTCTACGTGAACCAGGGCGCGCTCGTGGCCCATCCCTTCGATGCGAAGAGTCTAAAACTGACAGGCGATCCGGTGACGCTCGCTGAGCACATCGCCGAAGTAGGTTCCAATCACGCCTTCGATTTTTCGGTCTCAGAGAACGGCGTACTTGCTTACCAGATCGGAAGCTCCAAATCGCAACTGGTTTGGTTCGATCGAAACGGGAAAAAACTGGAGACCGCTGGTGAGCCTGACAACTATGCCGCAGTTGCTCTTTCGCCTGACGGCCGGCGCGCAGTGATCGGTTTGCTCGACGCTGACGGGCGGCAGAGTGATCTATGGCTACTCGATCCGTCGCGTGGCACCAGAACCCGCCTGACTTTCGACGCGCAGTCAGATGGCGATCCACTCTGGTCGCCTGACGGCAAGCGAATCGTGTTCACGTCAAACCGCGGCGGCGATGGTCACGTTCATCTTTACGACACGTCGGCAAGTGCCACAGGCGACGAGCAGCTATTACTGCAATCGGAAGCCGACGATATTCCGACAAGCTGGTCGCGTGATGGAAAGCACATTTTGTTTATGCGCTTTCAAGCTGGCGTTCGTTCGGGTGTGTGGCTGCTGCCGTTAGACGATCGCAAGCCAAAACCGCTCCTGCAGTCAAATGCATTCGATCTGGGTGCAGCAACGTTCTCGCCGGACGGTCGCTTCATCGCGTACACGTCTACTGAGTCTGGGCGATATGAAGTTTACGTGCAGCCGTTTCCGCTGACAGGTGAGAAGTGGGTGATCTCTTCGGGCGGTGGTTTCCTGCCGCAATGGCGCGAAGATGGAAAGGAATTGTTCTATGTGACTACGGACGGCAAAGTAATGTCGGCGGAGATGAAATCCGACGGGGCCTTCGACAGTATCGTTACCACGGCGCTTTTTCAGGTCGATATCAAACGAGCACCCGGCTATCCATACGCCGTCGTCCCTGATGGCTCACGTTTTCTCATCAACACCCCCGCCGCCTCGAATCCCGTCCCAATGACGATCGTGCTTAACTGGTTTTCAACATTGAAAAAATAATCCCGAACACGATGTTTAGGAATAACGCCGCAGGGCGATCCTCCTGCTTCGATTAACACCGAAAAGCGATCCTCCTGCTTCGATTAACGCCGAAAAGCGATCCTCCTGCTTCGATTAACACCGAAAAGCGATCCTCCTGCTTCGATTAACGCCGAAGGCGTTGGCTAATTTCAGCCCAGTGGTTCGAGCGCAGCGAGAACCCTGGGTAACTAAATAAAACCAAGGCGAAACCCTGAAAGGGTTCGCCAGTTGCCGAACCCTTTCAGGGTTACATCGCATGTCAGATTCTAATGTCCCAGAGTTGTCGCTGCGCTCCAACTCTGGGCTCGCATTAGCGAACGCCTTCGGCGTTATTTAAGTGGATGAACGGTGCGTAGTTTCATCAACACTTCTTCGAGATCGCGACGAAGATAAACGTCTGCCGGGGCGCCGGCGCTGAGTTGTTCACGAATCTTGAGCGCTTCGCGATAATTCGAAGTCGCGCTCAACGTTCGACCTTCCGCCGCTTCAACATCGCCAACCTTAATTAACGCGACCGCCTGGTTGCTGAGTAACTGCGCATCCGAAGGATCCGCCGCAATCATTTCCTTCACTAACGAAAACTGTTTTGAGTAATGCTCCCGCGCGACCTTCACATCGCCGAGCTTGAAATACATATCCCCCACGTAGCGATAACTCTCGACGAGCATCAATCTCAGGTCAGTATTAAGTGGATCAGCCGCAACGAGAGACTCACGCATCTGCAACCCACGTTGTTGCAGCTCGAGCGCACGTTTTGTATCCCCGCCCCGGTCGTGCGCGAGCCCAAGATACTCATACGAAATGCTCAGCGCCCGGCTCGAACGCGCCCGATCAGGATCTAACGCCGCCAACTGCTCCTTGATCTCCAACGCCTTCTGCTGGTTCTCAACCGCCCCATTCGCATCTCCCCTCAGCATCAACAAGCTGCCGATGTAAACATACGTAGCCGCCAGATTGTAACGATCGACAAACCCATCCTTCTCGGCTGCCGCGAGCTGCTCGCGCTCCGGTAACTGGCGGCGTATGATCTCGAGCTCCTGCGCCATGTCGCCGTATCTGCCAAGCAGCGTGGCGATGTACCAGTTGCTATCGAGCAGCTCACGACGATAATCCACGTTACCAGGCTCAGCCGCGACGAGCGCCTCGCGAAGCGCTGCTGCCTTGCGATGACTTTCGAGCGCGCCGGCCAGATCTCCGAGATGGGCCACGGACGGCGTGTACTGCACCGCGCCGAGTTTTTCATACGCGACGGCAAGCTCGCGCTGAAGTCCGCGATCGCCCGCAGCGTCCTGTGCGAGGCTGTCGAGATACTTCAGACCGCGCTGCACGATCAACGAACGAGCGGGCGTCGACCCCGGCAAGTTCGCAACCGCGTCGTGAACTTCAAACACAAACGAATTTGCGAGCTGCCTCACTTCGTCGAAACGCCGTTCAGCCCGCGCTCGCTCGGCACGCGCAACTCGTGCCTGCCAAACAGTCGCGACAATTCCGATCAGCAGTGACAGTGTGATGAGCGCCGCCGCAGTCACACCGACTCTATGACGACGAACAAACTTGCCGGCCCGATAACTAAACGTTGCCGGACGCGCTCGCACGGGCAAACCATCGAGATGTCGCCGAATGTCTTCCGCGAACTGCTCGGCGGTGGCGTAACGTCGCGCGGGCTCCTTGCGCATCGCCATCAGGACGATGTTGTCGAGATCGGCGTGCAATCGTTTTTGCGTGGTGCTGGGCCGGCGCGGTTCCTCGTCACATATCGCTTTCGCGACTTCGTGTGCGACGCTGCTTTTCAAACGGTACGGTCGCCGGCCAGTCAGCAATTCATACAGGACGACACCGAGCGAATAAATATCAGTTGCCGTACTTACCCCCACGCCGCGAACCTGCTCGGGACTCGCGTAATCAGGCGTCATGAAGGGCATCGCTGTCGCCGTCGCATCGGTTCGTTCCTGATCGAGAAGCTTCGCGATGCCGAAGTCGACGAGTTTCGGCAAGCCTTCTTCGGTTACGAGAATGTTGCCGGGTTTGATATCGCGATGAATCACGAGGTGCTGGTGTGCATACTGGACGGCTGCGCAAACAGTCGAGAACAGCTTCAGACGCTCGTCGATCGAAAGCTGCTTCTCATCGCAGAACGTGTCGATCGGACGGCCTTCGACGTATTCCATCACGAGATACGGCACACGATCGGCAGTGTCACCACCGTCGAGCAGCCTGGCGATGTTCGGATGGCTTAGCTCGGCGAGGATCTGCATCTCGTTTCGAAAGCGCTTGCGAATCGCGTCGCCGCCGAGGCCGGGCTTGATCAGCTTGATCGCGACTTGCTGGCGATAGTGCTCGTCATCGCGCTCCGCGAGATAGACCGCGCCCATACCGCCGTGGCCAATTTCGCGCAAGATCCTGTACGGACCGATGCGCGTTCCTTCCTTGCTTGCAGGTTCGCTGAGTCGCAGTCGAGCAGCGGCGTCAGACGCGCATTGCTCGATCACGTCGTCGCCGGTATCAACGTGCTGGTCCAGCAACAGATCGATCTCGGCGCGTAGCTCCGCATCGTTCGCGCACGCGGAATCGAGAAACGAACGACGAGGACCGGTGTCGAGCTCGAGGGCGTGCGAGAGCACTTGCTTCACTTGTTGCCAGCGTTGCGGAGTGATGCCTGTTACCTCCTGGTGCCGAGCTGTCGTCGCAGCCAGAGTTTTGCTGAATCCCATTCGCGTTTCGTGGTCGCTGGTGAGATCTCGAGCACTTCCGAAGCCTCTTCGATCGTGAGTCCACCGAAGAAACGCAGCTCGACGATTTGAGCTTGTTGCGGATCGAGAACGGCGAGCTCGTTGAGTGCCTCGTCCAGTGCGGTGATGTCGAGCTCGGCCTTTTCAAAAAAGCTTACAGCGTCGTCGAGCGAGATGCGGGTGGCGTAGCCCTGCCGCTTCTTAGCCTGCCGATCGTTGGCGTGGTTAATGAGAATCCGCCGCATCATGCGCGCCGCTATTCCGAAAAACTGCGCGCGGTTTTGCCAGTCGACGGCCTTCTGATCGACGAGGCGCAGGTACGCCTCGTGAACCAGCGCCGTAGTTTGCAGCGTGTGATCCGAGCGCTCGCGCCTCAGGTATTTCTGCGCAAGCCGCCGCAGCTCGTCATACACGACGGGCATTAATTCATCGAGTTCTGTCCTGGGATAAGCCATTGAAAATGGGGGGAGGGGCAAAGATTTTAACACGTCACAAAACGGCTAAAAACGCCCGTTTTACTGACAATCGTTTTTGTGTATTTTGTGCCTTTTTGCGGCTAAAAACTCTTTTGAGCCTTTTCGCGGCGGATTACTGCGTTAATTCGTAAAGGAGAAAAATATGAGACGCACGACGCTCGTCCTCGCAATACTTGTTTACGCTGCTACAGGCTTCGTCGCCCACGCCCAGTCAGACGTAAAGATCCGGCAACGGATGGGACCGTCTGCCGAGACTGTCCTTTATATAAAGGGCCCGCGCATGCGCTCCGAGATGGGGAGTAACTCCGGCTTCGGAATGACCACCATCCTGCAATGCGATCTCAAACGCACGCTAACGATTTACGACAAAACAAAAACTTACCTGATCACTCCGACTGACGGCACAGGCGCGGCAGTTGCCGGTGGCGATGGCGACGGCGGCGGCGCGAATCCATCCGCAGCGCCTTCGACACCTCAGCGCGGCGGCGTCGTCAACATAACCCAGACGATTACAGACACGGGCGAGCGCAAGCAGATGTTTGGCTTCACGGCGCGTCATATCAAAACCTCGCTCGTGAAAACCGCCAGCGCTGACGCATGCGACAAAGATCAAAGGATCGAGACTGATGGATGGTACATCGACTTTCAGTATGCATTTGAGTGTCCGAGCCAGGTGCAGAAACATCAACCCGTGCCGGTGCGGCCGCAACCTCCCGGTTGTAAAGACGAGGTGCGCACGAAAACGATCGGCTCTGCGAAACTCGGTTTTCCCTTGCTGGTGACAACAACGCTCTATCAGCCTGACGGAAAAACGACCTCGTCCACTCAGGAAGTTCTTGAGCTCTCGCGGGAGCCACTGAGTGCCGCACTGTTTGAAGCGCCGGAAGGATATACGCTCGCAAAGAACATGCAGGAGCTGTATGGCATGGGCGCGACGTCAGCCGCCGCTCCATATTCGCCGTCGAAGAGCTCGAGCACGAGCGCTCCCAATACTTCAACAGCAAACACATCGACGAGCGCTGCTGGTCCAAAGAAAGCGGGCGTGATCCGTATCGGACTCGTGCTGCCAAAAGTGCAAATGAGCTCCGGCGATGCGGCCCAGGCCGCGGAAGCGCTGCGCAGTAACCTCGCGAGTTATCTCAAAACGACAAGTATTGAGGTGGTTTCACTTTCCGCACGGCTCGCCTCGGCCGCCGTGGAAGAAGCGAGACAGAGTGAATGCGATTACGTGCTTAACGTGTCGATGTCGGTGAAGAAAGGTGGCGGTGGATCGATGTTTGGTCGCGCCATCGGAAACATCGCAGGTTCGGCTGCCGGTCATATTCCGGGTGGTGGATCGGCATCGACCGGCGCAGCGCGCTCGGCGGCGATCGGCGGTGTTTACACGACGGCTACCATAGTCAGCTCGATAAAAGCGAAGGACGAGGTGACGCTCGAGTACAAACTCGAACCTGTGAACCAGCCGGGCAAAGTAGCGGCGAACAGTGCGAAGGCAAAGGCGAGCCGTGACGGCGAAGACGTTGTCACTGGCTTGATTGAGAAAGCTGCGAGCGAAGTGGTCGCAACGGTTTCACAAACGCGGTGAGTCACCGGGTACGCATTGTGGAATTTGATCGCCGGGAACAATTGTAGGGGTGGCCCTCCGTGGCCACCCCAGGTTGCCACCTTGTGTTTCCACGCTGGGGCGGCCACGGAGGGCCGCCCCTACAGTTATTTACTTCAATGAGAACGTTATCAGGATTTGTAGTACTGATCGTGCTGCTGGTCCAACTTCCGATTGCGGGCCAGGCGCCGCGACACGGAAGTAATAGACCACCGGCGCGGGAGCCTGTAACACTTAAGCGTTCGCCGAAGGCTCTCGTCATGGCGAAGGCCTTCCGTGAAGGCAAACTACCCGAGCCGGCGCGCCTGCCGCGCGGGAACGTCGATCACCAGGCCGCGACACTCGCAAAAGCAGTAACCCTCCGCGATGAGTCTTCAACAGCCGCACTCTACGCCGCAGTCCTGGCCGCCGGCTTTGGTGTGCGCGACGTCGATGGCAGCATTATGCAAACGCAGGAGCGCGGGCAAGGCTTAATCCTCGATGCTTCAGAGCTGGCCGCAACCGCGAAACTCTACAGCGAAGACTACGGCGTGATGCTTTCACACTTCAGTGACTCCTTCACGCAGACTGTCCCCGAGTTAAAAGATTTGCCGTTAGCCAACCTGCTGCTCGACGGCCTTCGTGCGGGTGCAAACAGCACCAATCCTTCCGTTCGTTTCCTCTCACGCTTCATCGTTGAGCTTGGCAGAAATGGTGAGCCGTCGAGCGACTTACTCGGCAACGTCGATCCCACGAAGACGCGCCTCGACGCGATACAGTTTGCATTGCTCCTGCGTCGTCTTTCAGGCGATCTCCTCGCCAGCCAACAGAAAACCGCTCGCCTCGATCACCGCGCAAACTACGCTCACGCAAAATCGCGTTTTGCCAGAGCGCCTGTGGCGGCGAATTGGCAAAGCCCATGTCCAACGAACGACACGCAGGATCTCATCCTCGACGCCAACTCACTCACTTCGACCACGCTCTTCGGAATGCTCGCAGACAGAATCGGCGGAAAACTCGAGAAGTACGGCGGCATGGCGGGTTTTGCAAACATCGTCGCCACTGTTTTCAAGTTCATCCTGACCTACTCGATGGTCGACGTTGAGATCACGATGAATGATGAAATGTTGACTCGCACAAAGAGCAACAGCACTCCGGGCGAGACCAGGCAGTTAACCGCGAAACTGAAAATCCTTCCCAGCTCATGGGAGAAACTTAACTGCTTACGCTGGATCTTCAACGCGCTGGGC
>DATHTI010000384.1:0-5879 GCA_035463335.1 Pyrinomonadaceae bacterium
GGCAGTGTCGTGGTTTGCGTGACGTTGATCTTGATTTCGTCAACGACGACGGTGCGAAAGCCGGCGGCCGTGATCTCGAGCTTGTAAGATCCGGCGGGCAGGAGCGTGAAAACGAAATCGCCCGAGTCGTTGGTGGTGGCCTCGCGCTCCTGTGCGGTGACGAGGCTGGTGAGCTTGACGCCTGCTCCAGGAACGACGGCGCCGTTGGCGTCAACGACGTTCCCGCTCAACTGTCCGGTGCCGCCTTGCGCAAACGCACTGGACACGACGCACAAAATAATAAAGAGAGAACTGAGAATCGACTTATGCATGACCTTCCTCCTACAAGTCTGAAGCCAATGCTGAAAAACAACGAACGTTCGTTTTTATTTTTGCCGTTAAAAGAACAGAGCCGAGCGTGGTAACACCGGGTCCTTTTATGCTTTGCGCCTGGTGCGCTTTTTCGTGCTTTGGGAAGACTTAGTCGAACCACCGTTGTGGTTCTGTAACAAACCGCGACAGTACATGTCTGTCAATTGCGTGATCACCTGCTCGTCCGTCAAGCCGAAGTGGCGATTACCCCCAAACAATTTTTCAACCAGAAAGTAGTTGAAAAACTGCATGTAGAGGGCGGTGAAGCCGACTGCCGGATCGATATCGCCATGCACCGCGCCGCAGCTCTTCAGCTCGGCGAACTGCGTGGCGAAGCGGCGCCGCAGGTTGTGAACCAGCCCTTCAAACATCTTGCGAAAGTGGCGGTTCTCGAATTCGAGTACGTCGATGTACATCAGCAGCCAGAAGTCGTGGTGATCGTTCACCATCTTCTTGATCTGCCGGCCGAAGCGCACGAGCGATTCGGGCTTGAGCGGCTCGTCGATCTCGTCGAAGATCGAGCGCAGGCGACCGTCGATGGTCGTCTGATATTTGTTGATGATCGAGCCGAGAATCTCTTCTTTTGTCCGGTAATAGTTATAGACGTTGCCGAGCGACGTCCCTGCCCTGGCGGCAATATTGCGCATCGAGGTGGCGTGAAAGCCTTGCTTGATGAAGAGTTTCTTGGCCGCTTCCTCGATCCGGGTTTTGTTCTTTTCGATCGCGCTGGGACTTAGTTTTGGCATTCCCGCCTATAAAAACGAACGTCCGTATTTTATTTATCTCCGGCCGGGTGTCAAGGTGGAACCGCAGGAGCCGTGGTTAAATGAACCAAAAGGCTGCGAAACTTCGCGTTAGTGGTTAGCGAGGATTGATTCGTTACCGACAAGGAGCCTCCAATGAAGCTCAACGCGAAGTACGTGACCCTTTCCGTGATTGCACTGGCCAGTCTTTACGTCCTTTATCATAACGAGCGTTTTTTAATCGACGGTTCCCATCCGGCGTGGCAGCGCTACGAGGCGTTCAAGTGGTGGCTGCTTCCACACGGTATCTTCGGCGCTATCGTCCTTCTCTTTGCGCCCTTACAGTTTTCCGACCGGCTGCGACAGCGCTTCACTAAAGCACACCGCGTGATGGGACGACTCTACGTCGTCGGCGCGTTCGTGCTCGCACCTACCGGCGCGTACATCCAGTACTACCAGGAGCGCATGGGAGCGCCGCGTTCGTTTACTGTGCTGGGCTCCGTTGATGCCGTGATGTTGATGACTGCGACCGGGCTCGCATTCCTGTTTGCGTTCAGACGAAAGATTGCGTTGCACCGGCAATGGGCCACGCGCAGTTATGCTCTCGCACTTGTCTTCATCGCCGCGCGGTTTGTGATGGGAGTTACTGGCTGGGAAACTCTCGGCGTTGAGATCGTGCAGGCGATTATCTGGTCATGTCTCGCGTTGGCCCTCGTGTTCGCTGACATCTCGATCCACTGGCGTGAGATCAAGGCTGCTTTGTCGAAGCCATCGAAAGCGCCGGTTGCAACGAAGCCGAGCGTACCCGAGCGCGTCCCACGTGCCGCGTAACAACTACGTAGCCATAAAAGGCACAAAGCACAAAGGGGATTTTCCTCTTTTGTGCTTTTGTGCCTTTTTGTGGCTACAATCGAGACCACACGGAAAGGAGAAATATGCAGAAACGAACACTGGGCAAGCTCGAAGTGTCCGCACTTGGGCTTGGCTGTATGGGAATGAGTGCATCTTACGGTCGCATCCCTGACAAGCAGGAAATGATCTCGCTGCTTCGCGCTGCGCTCGACCGCGGCGTAACATTTTTCGACACGGCCGAAGTTTATGGTCCATTCACAAACGAAGAGCTCGTTGGTGAAGCGCTTTCCCCTGTGCGTAACGAAGTGGTGATCGCAACGAAGTTCGGATTCAAACTCGATCCCAGCGGACAGCGCACGTGGCTGGGCGTCGATAGCCGGCCTGAGCACATCAAGGAAGTCGCTGACGCATCGCTCAAGCGACTCAAGACCGACTACATCGATCTGTTTTACCAGCATCGGGTTGACCCGGACGTTCCCATCGAAGACGTAGCGGGCGCGGTAAAAGAATTGATCGACGCTGGTAAAGTCAGGCACTTCGGACTTTCTGAGCCGGGAATCGATACGATCCGTCGCGCACACGCAGTGCAACCGGTGACAGCAATTCAGAATGAATACTCTTTATGGACCAGAACGCCGGAAGCTCAAGTGTTGCCGCTGCTCGAAGAGCTCGGCATCGGCTTCGTTCCTTACAGCCCGCTCGGTAGAGGTTTTCTGACAGGAAAGATCGACGAGAGCACAACGTTTGAGAGTACCGACTTTCGCAACATCCTGCCGCGCTTCAGTGCTGACGCGCGCAAAGCGAACCAGACGCTCGTCGATCTGCTGAAGTCGATCGGAGAGAGCAAGAACGCCACGCCCGCCCAGATCGCGCTTGCCTGGCTGCTCGCGCAAAAGCCCTGGATCGTTCCGATTCCCGGCACCACAAAGCTAACCCGGCTGGAAGAAAATATCGGAGCAGTTGCAGTCGATCTCAGCGAGGACGACCTGCGTGAGATCGACAGCGCCGCCTCAAAAATCGAGGTTGCAGGCGAGCGCTATCCCGAAGAGCTTCAGCGCATGACTGGTCTTTAATCAGCCACAAAGAGGCACAAAACTCACAAAATGTTTGTGGCCTGGTGTGCGAGCGCGTTCCGGGATTTACAAGATCAGACAGGATTTACATGAACTTCACCTGGAGCGTTACCGTACTTTCGTGCGTTCGGCTAGAATCACACACAACTTGAGGGTTTATGTATTGTCCTAACTGCGGTCAGCAACAAGTCTCCGAGGAGATGAGATTTTGTTCACGCTGCGGCCTCGCTCTGACCGGACTGGCGGAGTGGCTCGCGGGTGGCAGCCTGCCTGTGCTGCGGCAAATAGAGCCAGAACCCATGCCCGCAATTACGCCGCGACGCAAAAACATTCGCCGGGCGGCAAAGTTGATGTTCTTCAGCGGCGTGCTCTTCCCTGTGTTCCTCCTGATATCTATCGCAATCGGCGACGGCGGACCCATGTTCGTGCCGTTCTTCGTCTTCTTTGTGTCGCTCGTGTGGATGCTCTACGCGCGTCTTTTCTCAGACAACACTTCGAGCGTGAACTACCAGGCACCGCAAACTACGGTTCTGGGACCGATGCCGGCGCGAGGCTCCTTACCTTCAGCAAATACCACGTCGATACCGAACGTCGGACGTCGAACCAGAACAAACGAGCTGGCGCAACCGCCGAGTGTCACTGAAAACACGACCAGGTTTTTTGATAACGAATCGTAGATTTCTCGGGAGTCTTCTCAATGAAAACTTTTCACCGCCTGTTAACCGGCATCGCGCTGTTTCTGCTAACGTCGCCCGCGGTTTTATCGCAGCAAAAACCGGAGGCTAAGAACGAACCAGCTCACAAGATGGTCGAGTTTCACATGGCCATTCTGAAGCGCGGGCCGAAATGGAGTGCAGCCGAGACTCCGGAAGCAAAGCGTTCGCACGAGGAACACGTCAACTACGTGCTTGCGACAATCGACTCGGGCAAGACAGTCATTGCGGGACCGTTTACTGACGGTGGCGAGATAGCTGGGATCTACGTGTTTCGCGCCTCATCTGCTGCGGAAGCAAAAGGCTGGGCCGAAGCGGATCCCTCCGTGGCGTCGGGTTTCCACGCGGTTGAAATGCACCCATGGTGGTCGGAAGACATCTTCGGCAAGCCGGCTAAACCGTTGAAGCTCGTACCGATGTATTTCGCGTTTCTCACACGCGGTGAAAAGTGGACGCCTGAGAAGACGCCCGCAACGGAAGAGATTCAAAAGGGCCACATGGCGAACATCAACAAGCTCGCGGACATGAAGAAGCTGATCGCCGCCGGACCGTTTGGTGACAATGGACGCTTGCGCGGCATCTTCGTGTTTCGCGTGGGATCGTTGGAAGAAGCGAAAGCGTTGACGGCAACTGATCCGGCGGTGCAGGCGGGAAGACTCGCGATGGATATTCATCCGTGGATGGTGCCGGAGGGCATACTTCCATAGGAACTCAGATTTACCTGATCACAGTGATCTTCGTAACGGGATGTATCTCCCAGGCGGTGGCGCGCCAGTTCTCAGGTCTGCCGGGAGAGATGTTCTCGGACTCTTCCGCGTGACCAAGGTCAAAATACATCCACCCCTCGAATTCAACCCAGTGGCCCACTAACTGCGCTTGTAGATTCTTCTCTGACCAACCATCTCGTTGGAAGTTCGGTGTGACCTCCACCACGACGTGCTCGCTCTTCGCGACATATTTTCGCGTCGCGATCAGGATATGGATATCGCGACGACACGGGCTGAAACAGTTTGTCGCTTCAGCACCCGCGTACGCGACGTCGATTACTTCACCCTGGACACGAGCGGCACGATTGTTGGACCAGCGATCGCGATCGTTGCCGGGTTGCAGTAAAGCATCGAGTGTGACTCTCGAATCGAAGTCAGCAGCTTGCGGGATTGATGTTCTGTTCTTTAGTCGATGAAGATCACGAGCTCTTACAGTGAGAGCAATACCGGCGCTCGGGCAATTGAGTGCGAGGAAAAGCCAGCTGAGGATGAGACTCAGAAGGAGAAAAACCACTATCAGGAATGTTCGACGGCGCGGCATCGAAGACATGTTAGACAGGATTACAGGATTGGCAAGATTTACACGATGGCCGCTTTGTATGCGTACCAGATACCGAAACAGATGCTGAAGACTGCGGCCACTGTTTGCAGGCCCTGGTGGAGGTGGGTCAGTTTTCTCGAGCTGAATGCGAAGGGCACGCCGATCAATCCCGACATCAAGAGCATTCCGACGATCGAGCCGAAACCGAAAGTCGCTACGTACAAAAAACCGAGCCACGGCGAGCTGATCTGCGTAAGCACCAGCAGCATCAACGCTCCTGAGCCCGCCAACCCGTGCATCATCCCAATCAAAACCGGCTTCCATCCGAGCCGCGACACCTTATGTGAGTGACGCGACTGCACCGCCGGCTCGTGCCCTGTTTCGTTTTCATGAAAGTGAATGTGCGTGTGCGATAGACCGTTATGACTATGCTGGTGTACGTGCACGTGCGCATTCTGCTGCAATGCTTTCCTGAGCGCACTGATACCTAAACCAATGATCATGATCGCGACGCCAAACTCGAGCCAACCGCTTACTCTTTCCGGAATTGCGATGCGCAAGCTCAACACGATCGCCGCGACGATTAGCAGCGATGCAGTGTGTCCAGCACCCCAGAGCGCGCCGACGATGGCCGAGTCAAAAATGTTCTTGTGCCGGCTCACAATCGTCGAAATGGCGACGACGTGATCGACTTCGGTCGCGTGTTTCAATCCAAACACGAGGCCAATACCGAGGATCGCCATCATGCTGAGTGAGCCAACGTTTTCTAACATGCGTACTAGTTGCCACAAAAGCCACAAAAAGCACAAGCGCAAAACAGCAAATGCAGTCCCTTTTGT